>PZPA01000043.1 GCA_003045825.1 Bacteroidota bacterium | reverse complement strand
TTGGAACAGGCTCTATGGGCGAATTGACGCCGATTGTTGAAGTTGATGGACGGCATATTGTAAATCGGTCACAGTCGAACATTACGACCCGATTGATTCATTGGTTTAAAGACGTGCATGAAAAGTTAAGTACGCCGTTGGCTAATTTGTAACTTCGAATCCCATTCACAACCTGCATATTCTATGAAATTGGTCCGTCTTCTGATTGCTTTCGCATTTTTAGCATTAAGTGTCCCGCTTCATGCACAATCCAATCCTGTTTTGAAGGGTTGTATTGCCAATCTACCCGATTCGGTAACCGCTGTTAAAATTGCATATCTACGTGGTAAAGGTTTGGCTGTTAAACAAGAAGTTCCGGTAAGTGCCGCAACGGGTTGCTTCGAGGCAGAATGGACTCAGGAAGAACGCGGTATTTTTGTGCTGTACATTGATGGTATGCACACGTTTGATTTAGTTATTTCAAATGGAACGCTAGGTATTACTGCGGACTACAATGCACTCGATGAAGTCGAACTTCAAGGTCCTGGAATCATCGAATTTCAAGCTTTTAAATCCCTTGTGGGTGGTGCTTCAGGTGAGCAGCCGTCAGAAGCAGTTGTTCGCACATTTTTATTGGGTATTAAGGATGATGCATTACGCGAATTTCTAATGCCTCAATTGATCCCTTTAAATCCAGATACCAACGTGTACTGGCTGCGTAGTCATTTCTGGGACTACACTAATTTGAATTCAGCAAACACCTTTATCAACCCCTTCTTCGAGAAAAATAGAACGCTTTATTTCGACCAAGTATTGGGACACAACCCGGATACCGTTATATACCATTTGGAAAAGCTTTTCTCAGCGCCCATGAATGAACAGATCAGAAAAGTATTGATCAGTTCGGCGACGTATCACTATGAGACCTCGAAGTTTATGGGTGAAGATGAGGTGTTTGTTTGGTTGGTCAATCAATTTTATGTTAACGGCTACGTGGACTGGGTCTCGAAAAATGATTTGGCAAAAATCCGCGAGAAGGCTGAGGGGCTCTCTACAGAACTTATAGGAAACCCCGCCCCAGACTTTGCCTTTGACACAGAGGACAACGGACGCATGAAATTATCGGAGGTACAGAGTCCCATCACCATTTTGTATTTCTGGGACAGTGAATGTGGACATTGCCGTAAAGAAACACCGCGTTTGAAAGAGTTTTACGACGAATACAAAGACAAAGGCGTTGAAATTGTCGCACTTACGCTTGAGAATGAATTTACAGGATGGAAAAAGTACATTCAGGAGAACGATCTAGATTGGATCAACGGATACGAATCGGACTTTGAACGGCCGAATTTCCTCTGGTATTACTACATACCTACTACGCCTAAAAAGTTAGTCTTGGGACCGGATAAGACTATTATCGCAAAAAACCTGGACGTGGAGACGACGTTGCGAACGTTTATTGACGATTATTTGGCGGGCAAGGTCAAATAAAAAAGGCGCCCATTGGGCGCCTTTTTTATGGAATTACATCCAATTATTTTTCGGTTCCCGCTCCGGCAGGCTTGCTACAGCAGCTTTTATTCCCGCCAGCAGCGGCAGTTTGCTTAGGCTTGTCTGCACATGATGCACTCGCCGTAGTTTTTTCTGAGCAACAGGATTTCTTTGCTACCACGGCCGTTTCTTTGTTGTCTGCACAGGCCTTGTCGTCGCCGGCTTTCTCCGAACAGCAAGATTTTTTCTCGGTCTTTGCCATGGCACCGTGATCGCATTGCTCTGTACAAACGTGCTTAGATTCAGTGTTTTGCGGCTTTTCTTGTGCAAAGGCAACTACTGAAAACAGCGCCAACACTGCGGTAAATAGGGTTTTTTTCATCTTTTTTAAATTTTGTTGATGGAAGTTAATGAATTCCCGCGTTTTACGCCTTGTTTGCTCATATAAGTTCTTATTTTTGCGAGGAAACCAAAAGAAAGAAAATGAAAAAGGTATTTGTATTGGCTTTGGCAGCCGCTTTGTCTTTGACAAGCTGTGTGAGCAAGCAAAAATACGTTGAGCTAGAGACGTTACAGAACACTACAGCTGACAAATTGAGTAATGCAAAAATGGAATTGGCCGCAGCACTTGCCGCTAAGGACGCTCAAGCGCAGCAGTTGGCCGAACTAAAGGCAGATAAGAACAACTTGGCAAAACAAGTGGGCGATCTTACCGCGATGAGTGCAACAAATGCTCAGAACATGGAGAAAACGCTTGAAAGCATCAACGAGAAGGAATTGTCTATTACGCGTCTTCAAGATGCAATGAACCGCAAGGATAGTGTAACATTCGCTTTGGTGACTTCGTTGAAAGGCGCCTTAGGCGATATGAACGATGAAGATGTACAAATCAGCGTTGAAAAAGGTGTAGTGTATGTTAATTTGAGTGATAAGTTGATGTTCCGTCCAGGTTCAGATTACGTAAGCAAAGACGCTAAGAATGTTCTTGGCAAGGTTGCTAAAATCATGAACGCTAAGCCGGGTCTAGAGATTTTGGTTGAAGGTCACACGGATACTGATCCTATCGCATCGGAATGTGTAAAAGACAACTGGGAGCTTTCAGTTCGTCGTGCAACTAACATTGTTCGTATTCTTCAGAACGAACACGGTATTGCTGCAGAGCGCATGACTGCTGCCGGTCGCGGTGAATATATTCCAGTAGCATCTAACGATACACGTGAAGGTCGCGCTGCGAACCGTCGTACTCGTATCGTAGTTCTTCCAAGACTGGATGAATTCAATAAAATGATTACAGAAGGTTTGAAATAAACCTACACCATTATAGATGAGAGCCCGTTGCGAAAGTGACGGGCTTTTTTATTTTACAGCATCGAGCACTGCGTCACAATTGATGCTAAAAGTGCAGATTATTTGCTTTAAATAGATTCAACGGAAGTCGTTATTATAAATTTTAGACATCTTTACGATGAATTTAAAACACCCTGTTATGTTGGACTATTTTTACATGGGCGGACCATTATTCATGGGCATGCTCACTCTGATATTTATTGTGCTCGTTGTTGCAGCGGTTTTGAAAAAAGGCGTAAAAGAAATTGGGCTTTTGGCACTTGCTATTGGCTTCTTGGGCCAGTTCATTGGTCTCTTCGGGGCTTTTGAAGCCATAGAATCCATGGGAGGAGTCAGTCAGTCTCTACTTGCTGGCGGCTTGAAAGTCAGCAGTATTACCTCCATTTATGGCTTACTTATCTACATAATCAGCCTAATTATTCAGGTTGTTCAACGCTTCTTGAAATAATCTAGACTTGCCGAGCCGCGCAGCGCGGGGCACGTGCGAGGAAGGCAAAAAAAAGGCGGCCCATCGGGCCGCCTTTTTAATGAAGGGCAAATTATTTTTACGGGCATTCCACGCGCAGTACTTTCAAATATGCCCCAGCACCGGTTATGGTAGAGTCAACAATGCCTGCATCCAGACACGTATCTTCTACGGTCATTGTAGAACTGTTTAGTTGGTAATCAAAGCCGTCCCAAGTGTAGTTATCTTCGTAAAGATCACAATCGCAAAAGGCATTGCCACAAGAGGCGAGAAGTAGGCCAAACCCGGCCAATAGTAGAATTTTTTTCATTGTGGTTTTGTGTTTTGTTGTGCCAATTTAGCCAAAAAATCACGCTTACCCAATCCTTACAGCCTATTCCACAAAACTATTGGGTGCATAAGGAAGTCCGCTGCGTTCAGCAACACGGTCTACTACATCCGTAATGTGCACCTTTTGAAACGACGTTCCTGCCTCTACTCCAAAGCCCATCATAAGGAAGGGGACATGGGTATCGTAAGTGTAGCCGCTGCCATGAGTAGAGCCGTAGGGGCCGTAGAAAATGGAATTGGGTTGTAGTTGGAAAATAAGATCGCCTCCAAAGCGACTTTGGTAACCTTCATGAAGTTTCGAGGCAAGTGCTTCCGAACCTGGACGACGAATTTCATCTGCGGTATACACGTGGACAAAAGGATCCATCTGCTCTGTAATTTTTGCGATTTCCAAGGTGTAGGGTTTCGCCCAATCGTTCAAATAGATGTGGTGGTTTATGATTTTGGCCACGGCATTCTCCATATTTACCTGAACATCCAGTTCATTGACAATACGATCGTTGAGTTGAGTAACCACATCTGCATTGGCATAATTTCGAACTCCGTATCCACCGTCAGCAAGGTGGTTTGGGTTCTCGCTAGCGCCGTGGTCTGCCGTCAGGTATAGAATGTAATTCCCCTTACCTACTTTTTTATCCAGCGTACGAATGAATTGCCCCAGTTGCGCATCTAGCTTCAAATACATATCATGCACTTCCCTGGATCGCACCCCCCATGTATGACCGGCATAATCTGGAGAGGAAAAACTTACGCCCAAAAAATCGGTGTATTCGTCTTGACCTAGGTCTTCTTCGTTGAGAATAAGTTCGGCCATTTCTAAAACCAATTCATTTCCAATGGGGGTGTTTTTTAGCATGCTTAGCCCCTTTGATTGGACCATGGCTTCTAGATTGTAAGGGAAGCTTGAACTCCCCTCGTTGTATTTGGGCTCATAGGGATTTTCGTCCTCAAGACTATTGGTATACTTGCGGGTGGCCATCTCTAATTTCCATCCTCTCTTCATCAAGACCATAGCGTTCTCCTTGCTGTTGTATTTATCTACATAACCAGGAAGCTCGTCGGTATAATAACTACTTGTTACGAAATGCATTCCGCCATCGAGCCAATAGGCACCATCGGCAAAATGACCTCCGGGAAAAATAGCACCGCGGTCTTTTACACTTACCCCAAAGCTTTTCCCTTGGTTATTTGTGTGCAGTTTAATTCCGTCGCTAAAAGTCAAAGCACGAAGATTTTTAGGCGATCGCTTGCTGCTGCTCTCGACGGTTCCTACCGGAGTAACGGTGGTATCCTCCGCACAATACATTTCGTAGTTGCTACGGCCGTCTAACCAATCGTTCGCTACAATCCCGTGGTACTTCGGCGTAGTACCTGTCGAAATACTGGCATGACCTGGACCTGTATAGGTGGGGATAAAATTGTAGTGGGTATTTGCATAATTAAATCCGCTGTCCAGGAGGATACGAAAACCTCCATCACGGGCAAATTGCTCATTGAAGCGGATGAGATATTCTGCACGCATTTGGTCAACGACGACTTGTACGACCAATTTTGGTTGCGCCCACAGGCCACTAAATACACTGCTGATTAGGATTGCCCCAATTGCTCCTCTAAACCTTCTTTTTTGATGTTGCATGCTTCCCATTCTTCCATTTTGGCTGAAAGTGCAGCCTTTTTATGTTCATATTGAGGATAAAAATCTGGATCTCCCATTAACTCTTTACAAGCCTCAGAATCTGCGAGCTGCAGGTCCCAACGCCCAATAATTTCCTCCAATTCTTCTATGGTTTGTTCTATGGTTTCTAAGTTACGCGTTTCACTGCGTAATTCCTTTTCAAATTGCTTTCGCTCGTTGTACGTAAGTCCGTCCTCTGCAGGAACGTTTTTCTTCTCTTTCTGCTTCTTCGCTTTGGCCGATTTTGCCTCGACTTCGCGCATCGATTCCATTTTTCGGTATTCGAGGTAATATTCAATACCGCCCAACAGTGTTTTTACGTTTTGGTCCCTGAATTCGATGGTTTTTGTCACCAAACCCTCCAAAAAATCGCGGTCGTGACTCACAACTAGCAATGTTCCTTCGAAACTTTGTAAACTATTTTTCAAGACATCTTTGCTGTTCATATCCAAATGGTTCGTGGGCTCATCCATCACCAAAAAGTTGATGGGCTTAAGCAACAGCTTGCAAAGCGCTAATCGTCCTCGTTCACCACCGCTGAGGACTTTGACTTTCTTCTCAACATCCTCACCGCGGAACATAAACGATCCCAGCATACTGCGGGCATGCTTTCTCATTTCTTCAGGGGAGGCGTCCTCTATAGTTTGGAGTGCGGTCTTATCTCCATCCAGCTCGTCGGCCTGGTCTTGTGCAAAATAGCCGACCATCACATTGTGACCCAATTCTAAGGTCCCCTCTGAAGTAATCTCCTTCAATAGGGCTTTGACGAGCGTACTCTTGCCCTGTCCGTTCTGCCCGACAAAGGCCACACGATCGCCGCGTTCAATTTCTAAATCGACACCTTTCAACACCAATTTATCCCCATAGGTCTTACCAACACCTTCTGCCTTGGCTACAACCTTACCACTTCTAGGTGCGGGTAAGAACCGGAAATGCATGGTAGAGGAATCTTCTTGATCGACCTCTATGCGTTCCATTCGATCCAATTTCTTGATTAAACTTTGGGCAAATGAAGCTTTGCTTGCCTTTGCTCTGAATCGTTCAATCAATTCTTCGGTTTGTTTTATCTCACGTTCTTGATTTTTGGCAGTTGCCAACTGTTTCTCACGTAAGTCCGCTCTCAAAGTCAAATAGCGTGTATAAGGGGCGTTAAAGTCATAGATTTTCCCCAGCATCACTTCAATCGTTCGGTTGGTCACATGATCTAGGAAGGTTCTATCGTGACTCACTACCAAAAGGGTTTGACTGCTTTCACTCAGGTGCTGTTCGAGCCACATAATACTCTCAATGTCTAGGTGGTTAGTGGGCTCATCAAGCAATAGTAGGTCGGGCTTTTGAAGCAGAAGACGGGCCAATTCTGCCCGCATACGCCAACCGCCTGAAAAAGTATGTAGCGCATTATCAAAAACTTCTGGCTCAAAACCGAGCCCTTTCAGCACTAATTCAATATCAGCATCCAAACTATCGCCGCCTAGTAAGCCAAAGCGTTCACTTAGTTCACTTAATTCGTCGATCAAGGCACTGTACGAATCACTTTCATAGTCGGTCCGAACTTCAAAGGCCTTATTGATCTCTTCAATCCGATCATTAATCCTAGAAATTTCGTCGAATGCACTGCGCGCAATGTCCATGATGCTTTTGTCCATGTCCATTTTTAAGTCTTGCCTCAAGAACCCAATCCGAGTTTCCTTGGCTTTACTCATCGCGCCACCGTCTAGTGAATAATCGCCGGCTATAAGCTTAAGCAGTGTGGATTTCCCCGCGCCATTGCGTCCCACTAAACCTATACGGTCCCCAGGATTTATTTGAAAACTTATTTCATCGAATATGGCGCGGCCACCGAAGAATAGAGATGCTTTGTTGAGTGCTAAAATCATTGTGACAAAAGTATCAAATGACCACGCGACAACACCTAATTTAGCCCTGCATTTCAGAATAAATCCAAATGTTAAAAGGAACCAAACTTTACGCCATTACAAAATCTAAGTGTCCGCGCTGTATGGAAGGCAACATATACCCCAATAGCAATCCTTATAACCTCAAGCGCTTTTCTGAAATCAATGAACGTTGCAGCGCGTGTAACCAGAATTTCGAGCCCGAACCGAACTTCTACTACGGTGCTATGTACGTTAGTTACGGCTATACAGTAGCCCTCTTCGTCGCTGTATACGTCGTCTTTAGCTTTTGGATGGGTTGGAGCATGTGGCCTACCATTACGGCGCTGGGCGTTATACTAATGCTCTTAGGACCTTTACTTTTTAGAGTTGCCCGCACCACTTGGCTCTCACTTTTCGTTCATTTCGACAATACGGCCATTGAAAATTGGAAAAAGACGCTAAAGGAAAACAAATAGAACAGCACTAAAGAAATAGCGAAAGCTTTGGACGGCTAAGGGTAAACTACTTCACCATACGCGCTGGCAGACATTCTTCGAGTAGTGGTGATCCATACATGAAATGTTCCACTAGATGCTGTGCTAAATACGGTGTCATCAAAACGGCACGACTGCCCATACCGTTAAATACCCAAACATTTTTTTCCTTAGGATGCGGACCAATAAGGGGTCGGCGGTCTTTAACTGCTGGTCTAATTCCCGCTTTATGACCTATTGTTTTAAAAGAACCGTCCCATACTTTCTGAACATGATCCTCAAGTTCCTGGCGCTTCAGCGCCGAAGGTCCTTCCTCGAATCCGTCCCAAGCATAAGTTGCGCCTACAAGCGCTCGGTTACCACCTTCACCTATCATGAAGTGTCCTTGATGAATGCACTCTTTGCCTAGATCATGCGCTAGTTCAACTTTAATGACTTCTCCTTTGACCGCTGAAAATCCGGTAACCTCTAATTTGCTTTCGCCTAATGCTGATTGGGCCCCCTCGCAAGAAATGATCGCATGGGCACCCAGTGCGCCGTATTTCACACCATCGCCATGGGCTTCTAATCTATCCCAATCAAATTCCTCTTCACTGAAATGCTCTCCTTGTTTTAATTTCCCTCTTACTGCATCGAGCATTTTAGAAACATGCACTCGACCGGTCTGCTGCATTAATCCGGAGCCGTGTGCAGCGATGATGTATTCCGGTATGTCAGAGATGGCCTCGTTAAGATAGGGGGAGAAGGAGGGGTGATCGGAATGCTCTACCCACTGATTTTGCTCGCCGGCGTTATGGAAAACTCGTCGGATAGGTAGCGGTTCGTAGAACTTTTGATTGGTCCAATTTTCCATAGCTGGATATACAGCTTGCAGGGACTCAATCATCGCATCCGCATTCCAAACCTTCTTCATCCGTTTTAAAACGATTGGGTTCCATAGTCCAGACGCGACAATAGAACTTTTATTCGCTTGAGGTACATCAAAAACATGGACACTTGCACCATACTTCATTAAAGTATAGGTCAACACGGAACCGGATATGCCACCGCCAACAACGATATAGTCTACGTATTTCATAAAATAAAAACTCCCGCTACAAAGGTAGCAGGAGTTTATTTGTTTTACGTGTCATTGGATCAGACTAGAAGGTCCACATGTCGTGCTCCTTGTTTCTTAGATCCTCTTTAATGGCAGCAGCTTCAAGTAACTGATTCATAGCACTGTTACGCTTGTAATCTGCGATAGTACGGTCGTAGACATTATCCATTTTCGTAATTACAGCATTGAATTTACGTAAGTGCATGATCTGGTCAAAAGTCAAACGCTGGTTGTTGTTTTTCTCGTTATACGCCACAGAAGTTGCCATAGCATAGCGAGCGTCTGGGAACCAAATCCAAAATGGATTGTACGTCAATGAAGGATTTCTAGGATCTCTTACTTCTGGGGAAATTCCTATAATTCTATTTTTAAGCTCACCTCGTTGTTTATCGAAGTACCAATCACTTTTCAGATGGTACGCAATAACACTGTTTGCTTTGATGGTTATAGTATCAATGTACGCAGGAGGTCCAAATGGATCATTTGGATCCGGTATGCTATCGTACTGCTCGATTTGCTTTCTTACTTCCTCCACAGTTAAAGGAAGTTCAAAGCGGTCATCACGGAATATTTCAGTGATTGTATTCTCAACTAGAATTCCATCTAAGAGTACATTCCACAAAGCTTTACGATCCGGCATTGGCTTGATAGGATAGTACAATGAAAGATTGATCTTTTCACGCAGATCTATTCTTTCCCAGTGACGCTCCGACCAAAGCATGTCGTCTTGGCGTAAATGAGGATAAGGAACTACACGGTTATTTTTGAAGTGCTTAGTCGTCTCAGGAATGATACCATCGTCTGAGGGATCAAGTACTTGCGCATGCAGAGTTCCTCCTGAAAAGGCAAAGCAACTGAGCGCGCACAAAAAGAGTTTGAAATTAGTCATAATTAGTTCAAATCAAATATCATAGAATTGACCTTAGGTTTTAAGCCCTTATCAGTCGTAGCCTTGATGTTTCTAATCACTACTGAAACACCTGGTTTAGCTTTATCTAGCGCCGATTTAGCATCACTTGTAAGTCTATTGCCTCTACATGGAATAGGCGCATATGGAGGAATAACAATTTCAAAGCTTAAAACTTTGAGGTCCAGCTCAAAATCAAAGTCTTTAAATTCAGCATTTATCGTATTGTTTTTAATGAAGCTTCCGCTTCTAACACCCTCAGAAAAACCTAGAATAGTTCCGTTAGCATCAGGTAGATTTTTAACACGAAATTCTTTTTTCCCCATTGACTTTACTTTCCCTTCTGCGTCACGAACACCGACGGATATTTGCATAGTACCGCCAGAGTTTCTAGTGACATCAGCAGTGTAATTCTGACCAGATTTTTTGACACCTGCACCGTTCACTACTATATTGGCCGGATCAACGCCAGGAACAGAAATTTCCAGTGGGTTATCTACACCACGGTAAAGAACGTTCATTTTGGTTGGAGAGATAACGACACTAGGAGGGGCTACGTTATACGATTCAGAAATGTCATATTCTTTCGTTTCGCCGTTAGCTTCTAACAATATTTTACCGTTCCATTCGATGGTTCCCGTGCGGGTGGCAGGGAACTTGATAGTAGCAACACCGCCACTCACGTTCTCTGGATCGAGCGCCTCACCGTTGATTAAGAATTCTGGGTCTTTTGTATCATCAAAGGCGGCGAGAAAAATTTCCGCTTCATATTCATCACCTTGTGTAACGTATGTCGACTTTGGCATGACTACGGCACGTACACCGGTTACTTTGATATCCGAAGCATCAATGTTTTCGTGTAGGAAACCGATAACGTTCGCTTCAGCTGTACGAATATCGCTTTGCATGCTAGTAAGGAAGGTCATCACAGAAATAAGCGGGTAGTGCTCAAATTTAGATTTTTCCCAACTCTCTTTCGCACCATCGTGCATGCGGTCGCTCAGGTCAAAAGAATTTTTGATTGCAGACGCCAATGATTGATTATCTCCAGCTTCTGATATTAAGAAATCTCTGAAATCTGCCATATCAGCTTTTAACTCGCTACCGCGCTGCTCTACCAGAAAGTAGTTAGCTGCGGCTTCGCGGTCGTCCATCTTTTTAGGCTTACCAGGTACCTCTTCGTCTTCACCACCACCGCGCTCAATGAGCTCAGCTTTCATAGTTTCAATCGAATTGTAAAGATCGTCGGATTTAGCTTTTACTGCAAGTGCCTTATCTCTCCAAGGTCCCGCTTTTACTTCGTTTTCGTCCGCTGCTCGTCTGAACGCTGCGTATAGAGAAGCGTTCTGATCTTCTACAGTTTCAATGGATGCTTCTTGACCAATCATTACCTCATAGAACGCATCCATGACCTCACGCGAAACGTTGAGGGCCAAAAGTGCGGTCAACACGAGATACATCATGTTGATCATTTTCTGACGTGGTGATAAATTTCCTCCTGCCATGTTATTCTGTTTGTTTAGGGTTAGTTAATGGGATAGTGGTTGTGAGTTATCCAATTATTTACCCATAGCGGTGAGCATTCCACCGTATACACTATTCAAGGTTTCGAGGTTGCCTTTCAAGTTTTGAATTTGAGATGCAAGGCCTTCAGCGTTGGCTGAAGCTCCGCCTAATTTCTCCATTACGTCGTTTTGACGCTCAACTTGAGCTGTAGTATTCTCAAGCTGTACTGCATACAAAGCGTTCAAGTTTTCCATGTTCGATGCAGCATTGTTCAATTGCTCGCTATACGCTGCTGTAGCACCAGCGGCGTCAACAGTGCCCGATAATGAGCCTGCCGTCTCGCTTAATGAGCGCATGCCTTCTCCGAGACGTTCTATCAGTGCAGAATCGATACCACCGTCTTGTAACGCAGTATCCAATTGATCTACAACGCTCAATGAACGCTCAGCACCTTCGCTAGTAGCTAGTTCAGGATAAACTAATGACCAATCGTAGTCAGTAGCTGGCTTCTCGAAGGCTGAGAAAAAGAAAATAACTGCTTCTGTTCCAAGACCAACAACAAGCATGTAGTTGGCACCTTCCCAGTGCATGATTTTAAAAAGTGCTCCTAGAATTACGACAGCTGCACCGATACCGTACAATTTTGCCATGAAGTTCTTAAATCTCTTACCGTTTACATCAATTAGTGCCATAATTCAAAAGTTGTTGTTGTGAGTATATTAGTGATAGGGTTGTATTAAAAGTCTTTGAGGTCACGCCCGATAAAGCTTTGAACGGTACGGAAACCGATGTAGCTTTTGGCAGTATCCTGGTATTCGTAATCTCTTGCGCCGAGCTGCATGAAATACGCTACATCTTTCCATGAACCGCCGCGAATCACTTTACGCTTCATTGTTTCGTTTTCATCGTCAAAAGCGTTGTACTGGAATTCTGGAGCAACATCACTCGCGAAAGCGTAGGACTGAACGTCGAAGGCTGTAGAAGTCCATTCACTAACGTTACCTGACATGCAGTATAGATTGTAACCGTTAGGCGAATAGGCAGTCGTTTTAACTGGATAGAATCCACCATCGGCAGTCAAATTACCACGATTAGGTTTAAAGTTAGCGAGGTAACAACCAGAGCTGTTAGTAGCGTAAGGACCACCCCATGGGAATGTGGTCAATTCTTCACCTCCGCGTGCGGCATATTCCCATTCTGCTTCTGTAGGAAGACGGAAATCGTGTTCGATGAGTTCACCTGCACGCTTGAGATAATCTCTACGGTACTTGCTTCTCCAGTTGGCAAAAGCACGTGCTTGTCTCCAGCTTACACCCACTACAGGGTATTCGTCATAAGCCGGGTGCCAGAAATACTTATCGTGCATTGGCTCGTTGAAGCTGTAGGTGAAGTCGTGAATCCAAACCAAAGTATCTGGGTAAACGTTAATGGTTTCCTTTTCAAAGAAGGACGCACGATCACTTTCCGCTTGCGTATCTTTAATATAATCGCGGTAGCCGAATAGTTCTCCGTCACCGTCCTGGTCTTTGTAATCAAATTCAACTCGGTTGATTTTGCTTGCAGCTTTTTGCTTGTTGATCCAGAAGAAGGTGTAATTCAGTTGGCGTGTATCTAGATGACGGTAGCCCAACCACTGCTCTTCTGGAGCGAGGTACATGCTTTCGATGACCTCAGTATATTCTGCAGAAGGGTAACGGTCTTTATCCCACTCGAGGTAAGGATCCCAATCCAATCGACGCATCATGCTATCTGGATAGTTTAGCGCTACGTATTCTTGGAAGAACGTTGGATCTTCCATTTCTGCTAAGTCTGTGTATTCAAAGTCTTCAACCAATCCTTCGGCGAGACGTGTGCGTGAGATTGAATCACGTACCCAACGCACGAACTGACGGTATTCGTTATTCGTGACCTCAGTTTGGTCCATGTAGAAAGACGGCACACTAACCACCTTCGCAGGAGCAGTGTACGAATAAGGAACGTCTTCGTCGTGGTTGCCCATTGTGAATGATCCTTGCGGTATGTACACCATACCATAGGGTTCGCTAGGGTACCAGGTAGGACGGTCTTGAACACCGACCAATTCGCCGTGATCACTACCACCACAAGAGGCAAGAAGTGCGATTGACGCCATCCCTAAGAGGAACTTTTTCATAATCTATGTATTTCTACTTTATTCTTTTTTTAAGCAAGCCGCTATATTACAAAAATATAGGGTTTCTATAACTACCTTTTTCTTTTGGCGGTATTTCTATTGTAAAACAGTAACTCATCATGATCTCATGGGAGCCACTGCTTGAGTTTGCAAGCGATGATGTGGTAAGATCATATGAATAGGTTGCACGCAAATCTTTTGTGATTTGATAACCAGCCATAACTGCTAGGGCATCATATACACGATAAGTAACGCCTCCCCAAATCTGATTATTGTACGTAGCGGCTGCGTTTATGTCTAGTTGAGTGGTAACAAGATCTGTTTTTACCATAGCTGCAGGCTGTAGAACAATACCGTTTTCTAAGTCAAGATTGTAGCCTCCCATAAAGTAATAGTGGCGTTGGCCGCGTATTTGTGCGTTAGCACTTCCTCCAGTGGCATTAAGTATATCTTTAGTCTCAAGTAAACGTGTGCTGCTTAAACCTGCATACCAACTTTCTTGCTGGTAATAGGCACCAAATGACAAATCTGTGGCCATTGAGCTACTGCCTAGGGCAACAAGCGAAGGGTCGTTCATGGTTTGAGGAGGTGCCCATACGCCGGACGTTATGTTTTTGTTTCTGAAGTCGGCGCGGATTCCTAAGCCTAAAGTTCCTCCGGCAAGGTCCATTTGGTACCCATAACCCACACCAACGGTGATGTCTTGAAAATAGCCAATCATGTCGTTGGTGAAATTCAGTGCTAAACCACCGTGCAAGAAATTCAAAGGAATATTAGAAGAAAAGTTCTGAGTGGTTGGGGCATTATCAAAGCCAACCCACTGAGAGCGGTGTGCGGCGGAAAGGCAAATGGCATCTCCAGCACCAGTAACTCCTGGATTGTAGAAGATTTTGTTGTTTGCAAACTGCGTAAACTGCACGTCTTGCTGCGCCCAAAGGGCTGAGCTGCAGACTATTGCAAACAGGGCGATGAGGGTTTTTTTCATGTGGTCTTGCGCAAACATGTTTTGTGTTGCCGCTAAAGATAGAAAAATTCCGGTGTGAACAACACTTTTATGGGTTAGTTATCACGCTTTTTGCTGCGCTTTCCACCACCGTGCAGGTATTTTGCCGTTCAAAGCCTCGGTGTAATCTTCATAGTCACAAGGTGCTAGGGTAGTGCGAATCGAATCCGGTCCGCCTTTTGGAATTTCTATCCACCACCGGCCGCTTGCAGGGCTTTTGTAGAATTGAACCTCATCCTCAGCATCGACGAGAACGGTATATTTTTCATAATTGGCCCGGGATCCGATGGGGAAATCACCGAAGCGCAGAGAAACGCCTTCGAAAAAGTACCACAAAGCGTGGGCGCAGAGGTGAGCGCTCTGTCCATTGCGGTCCAGGCGCGGATTGTATTCGAAAAGTCCCAATTGAGTGAGACGATCGCTCATTCCTGCATATCGTGTGATG
Organism: Bacteroidota bacterium; assembly: GCA_003045825.1. Taxonomy (GTDB): domain Bacteria; phylum Bacteroidota; class Bacteroidia; order Flavobacteriales; family Schleiferiaceae; genus UBA10364. Next base: position 2,231 of record PZPA01000043.1, on the reverse strand, counting down.
GCGCATAAATCCTCGCCGCTTAAACCGTGAGGTGAAGTATAGAAAGTCCCTGGGTTATAGCTCTGGCGAACCGCGCTTAGATCGATACTTACAAGGTCAGCGTCGCGCAAAAACGGTTCGGTTCGGGAGATTTGATTTTGGATGTGTCCTAATCGGACCGCCTCGAAAAAAAGTTTGTCGATGAGCGCAATCTCTTCCGGGCTATTGAAATACGTCTGGTAGCCAAGGTTAGTGAAATTGTATAGGTTATGAGGTTCTTGAAGGACGAGGTGAGAGACATAACTCTGGTGGTCCAGGTCTCGACCTTCCGAGCCTACATCAAGTCGCGCATCAACACTGACGATATTTACAGTCTGCTCCAAGGAGTCGTAGCCACGATAATTCGCGTACGTAAGTTCCTGAGAACCACCTATAGTGATCAAGACGATCTGACGCTGGAGCATTTCCTGAGCGATCTCCTTCAATAAAAGCAAGGTATCCGTATGACGTTCACCCTTGTAAAGGTTACCGAGATCGGCAATACCAAAGTCCCATTTCCCCTTGTACAGCTGGTAGAGGTAGGGGCGAATAGTATCCGCCGCGCCGTCACAACCTACGTTGCGGTAGGCTCTACGATCTTCTTGTACCCCAATGATGGCGACTTTGATGCCGTCGAGATCGGGGAGACCTTCCATTTCAGTGTGGCGACGAATACTTCGTCCCAATTGATTGGCGTCTAATACGGGAAGTGCATCGATAACACTTTCAGGGACAGGGCTGAGATGTTCCACGGGCAAATCATTTACCCGACCAATTTAGAACCTTATTTGCGCTTTGCCCGACGCTTTGTGGGGCCTGCTTTGATAAGTTCTTCACAAGCGGCACGGTCCAATGTTTCAGGATCGGTGTCTTTTGGAATTTTAAAATTCTTGCCGCCAGATTTTATGTAAGGCCCGTAACGTCCTTTGAGAACTTGGATTAAGGGCTCTTCAGTAAATTCAGCAATGGTGTTGTTTGCAGCGCCGGCTTCTTTTTCCTCAATCACCGCGATGGCTTTCTCAAGACTCACCGTTTCAGGCGCATCATCGGTTAGGCTGTAAAATTTCTTATTCCACATGACGTAAGGGCCGTAGCGTCCCACGTTTGCTTTTACTTCGAGCTCTTTGTAGTCGCCCACAGTGCGTGGAAGTACTTCCTTGCGCAAAGCCATTTCCAAAGTGGCATCATAAAAACCAACCCCGGGAGGGAGTTTTTTGAAACGCGGTTTGGTTTCTTCATCGCCATCGCCGAATTGGAAAACGAATCCATAGCGAGCGAGCTTTACGTAAACCGGTTCACCGGTACCCGGCTCTTCCCCTAGAACACGACTTGCGCGGGCATTCTCAGGTGCATTTTCGATGAGTGGGTGGAATTCACCATAGAACTCTTTGATGCTGTCTTGCCAGCCAATTTCCCCTGCGGCTACCGTATCAAAGTTGGCTTCTGCCTTTGCCGTGAACTGGTAGTCCATGATCAAGCTGTAGTGCTCCAACAGGAAGTCGGTGACTACTCTACCAATGTCTGTTGGGAACAATTTATTCTTGTCTGCACCATACGTTTCCGTATCTACACGAGCAGATACGCCAGCAGCCGTTGCGCTTAACACATGGTAATCGCGCTGGTTGCCTTCGAGACTGTCCTTGAGGACATAATTGCGTTTTTGAATAGTAGAAATGGTCGGGGCATAGGTCGACGGTCGGCCAATCCCTAATTCCTCCAATTTTTTTACCAGCGAAGCCTCAGTGTAACGCGGGGTGTGCTTGGTAAAGCGTTCCGTAGCTGTAATTTCCTGAGAAGTTAAAGTGCTTCCTTCATTTACTGCTGGTAATTGACCGTCCAACTCATCAGTACTTTCATCATCCGTTCCTTCTTGGTAAACCCGGATGAAACCGTCAAACTTTATCACCTGTCCACGCGCCGTAAAACGCTGGGCATCTGGATGTCCTTGATTAAACAACTTGATGGTGGTGTTTTCTAGTTTCGCATCGGCCATCTGAGAGGCAATGGTACGTTTGTAGATCAGGTCGTAAAGTTTTTTCTGGCGGTCGTCTCCTCCAGCCAAACTCTTTGCAAAGTTGGTCGGACGAATGGCTTCGTGTGCTTCCTGTGCGCCTTTGTTTTTTGTCGTGAATTTGCGCGCTTGATGGTATTCCGTGCCGTAACTCTGTTCGACGTGGGCAGCGATACCGGCAATGGCGTCGTTACTCAAATTA
>PZPA01000101.1:1461-3950 GCA_003045825.1 Bacteroidota bacterium | reverse complement strand
TTCGAGAACAACACCATGTTCAATGTACAGACGAAAACCTTCTATGGAACAACCATTGACCACAAGGTGAATGACAAGTTGAATATTGGTGGGACGTGGCTGCATTTGACGGAACGTCCGCTAACACAAAAAGTTAATATTGGTGACGAGCCCATTTCGAACACCATATGGGGGATGAATACGAACTACAATTCCGAGGCACCGTATTTGACCCGATTTGTAGATGCACTGCCTTTTATTGAAACGAAAGAAAAATCACAACTTCAATTCCGCGGTGAATTTGCGCACCTTATTCCAGGATCGCCAAGGGGGATTCGTATTACAGGGGCGGAAACGACCTATTTGGACGATTTTGAAAGTTCGCAAACGACCATAGATCTCCGCAGTTTGAATGCATGGAATCTAGCATCAACACCTGGAAAGCAGGCAGACTTATTCCCCGAAAGCGAATTAAACAACGATCTTTCTTACGGGTATAATCGGGCAAAATTGGCATGGTACATTATTGACCCATCCTTGTATACAGGTGGATCGAGCGTTCCCGACAATATTCGCAACGACCCAGAAATCACTTCCGATCAACGTATGCGTGAGGTTTTGGTCAAGGAAGTCTTCCCGAATTACAGTTTAAGCACGAACGAAGCGCGCAACTTGGCGATGTTTGACCTGGCCTATTACCCCAACGAGCGCGGACCTTACAACTACGAAGTCGAAGGGCAATCGGGCATCAGTGCTGGGATGGATGCTAATGGTTTTCTTAACGATCCGGCTTCGCGTTGGGGAGGGATTATGCGACCCCTCCAAATCAACAATTTTGAGGAACAAAATATTGAATTCATCCAATTCTGGGTGATGGATCCGTTCTACGACAATCCGAATGCTCCAGATGGTGGCGATATCTATTTCAATCTTGGAAGTGTGAGTGAAGACATTCTCAAAGACGGGCGTCAGAGTTTCGAAAACGGAATTCCTGCAGATGGCGATAAGAGTGGAATGGATAGTACGCAATGGGGACTCTTGAGTGAAATTCAACCCATCACGGAATTCTTTGATAATGCCAGTGGCGCTCGCGAGGCACAAGACGTTGGTTTTGATGCGCTCGACGATAGTGAGGAGCGCGCATGGGCACCCATAGGTACGGGGAATTATCTTCAGCGCATTGCTGATGTGTATGGCACCACGTCAAACGCGTATGTTCGCGCTTACCCGGATCCTAGCGCGGATAATTTTGTGTTCTACAGAGGCGACAGCTTGGACAATGCCGAAGCGGATATAATGAAGCGTTATAAAAATTTCAATGGTGTTCAGGGCAACAGTGCGACAGAGACGATAAATGGTGCGCCAGCTTCCGCAACCAACGTTCCTGATAAAGAAGATGCGAACCGCGATCAAACGCTGAGTAAAACAGAGAGTTATTTCCAATACCGCATAAGTATGCGTCCTGAAGATTTAGAAGTAGGAAAAAATAACGTCGCAGATATTTTTGAAACGCAAAGCCATGACCTGCCTAATGGGATGAGTCGACCAACGCGCTGGATCCAATTCAAAATACCGGTGTTTCAGCCAGAGAAGAAGGTGGGTGGAATTCAAGATTTTCGCTCTATTCGCTTCCTCCGTATGTTCTTGACGGAATTTGAGGATCCATTGGTAATGCGCTTTGCAAAGCTGGAATTGGTACGTGGTGAATGGCGTAGGTTCCCGTTCAACCTAGACGATGTTCGCGAAAATGTTCCGGTCGATGAGGATGATGAGACCAATTTTAATGTAAATGCCGTCAATCTTGAAGAAAACGGTGGACGCGTACCCATTCCTTATGTGTTGCCTCCAGATATTGAGCGCCAATTGGTGTACGGCGGAACCCAAATCATTCAGCAGAATGAGCAAAGTATGTCGCTTGAAATTTGCGGATTAGAAGATGGTGATGCCCGCGCGGTATTCCGGAATTTTAACTTTGATATGCGGATGTACAAGCGTTTGCGCATGTTTGTCCACGCAGAGGCGGCTGGCGATTTCGAAGATTTAAACGACGGCGATTTGAGCATTTTTGTTCGATTGGGGTCCGATTACAACGGCAACTTTTACGAATACGAAGTGCCGCTAAAGGTCACGCCGTGGGGCGAGCTCATTCCGGAAGATATTTGGCCGCAAGACAACAATATCGACGTGTCTTTTGAGGATTTAAAGACTTTGAAACTCACTCGAAATACGGCAATGGAAACGGATCCTACACTCAGTTTGAGCAATAAATACACGGTCACAACGCCGGATGGTAAACGACTGAGTGTCGTAGGTTCGCCGAACTTAGGAAACATTCGAACCCTATTGATTGGGGTGCGAAATCCTAAAAAGCGAACTGCAACAGACGGCGATGACGGTCTGGCAAAATGTGCGGAGATATGGGTCAATGAATTGCGCTTGAGCGATTTTGATAATCGCGGCGGTTGGGCGGCGACAGCAACGGCGAGCGCTAAATTGGCCGATTTTGCCAA
>PZPA01000101.1:0-1142 GCA_003045825.1 Bacteroidota bacterium | reverse complement strand
AATGTGCGTAAAGAAAAGGGCAGTGGAGGTGGCGCTGCACCCGGCCCTAGAGGTCCAGGTCCACAGGTCATGGGAGGACCAAAAGGTTTAGGTGGAAAGGAAGAAGGTCCCGCAGGCGGCAAAGAAGGAGGACTTAAAATAAATTGGGCCAATTCTCCTTTCGCAATCAGCAATTTCAACACCTCTTACGCTTACACGGAGAGCGAAAAACGCACGATAAATATCGTTCAAGACCAGCGCTTTATGCATCTGGCTTCACTGAACTACAGTTACCAAACGCGACCGCAGAATATTGCGCCGTTTAAAAATTTGGTGAAAAACAAACAATTGGGTCTCATTCGCGACTTCAATTTCTACTACCTGCCGTCAAAGGTGAGTATGCGCACTGAATTGCGGCGTCAAGTGAATTTGATGCAGATGCGCAACACGTTTGATCCATCCATTAAGTTACCCGTTACCTATAACAAGGAATTGACTACGAAGCGGATGTATGACATTGCCTACGATTTGAGCAAGGGGATAAAATTGGATTATAATGCAACCGCGCAAAGTCGTGTTGATGAATTGCCTGGGAATCCGAAGACGCAAGCAAACAGGGATACCATTGCTGCTGGATTGGCTTCTCTAGGGCGTCCTACCCAATTCCACCAGACGCTCAATTTGAACTGGCAGATACCGTTGAACAAACTGCCGTTTATGGATTTCACTTCGACATCGTTGCGTTACACAGCGAACTACGATTGGACTTCTAATTCAACTGCCGCATTAAACCCGACCTCGAGTCCCGAGCTCTATTACGGCAATCGCATTCAAAATTCAAATTCCATCCAATTCAATGGAAACGCCAATTTTGTCAACTTTTACAATCAAGTGCCGTTCTTGCGTAAGGCCAATCAAGGTGCAAGGCCGACACCTCAGTCCCGCCGTCGTGGAGCTCCGCCAAAGCGTGCTGCCCCAGAAAAAGAAGGCAAAGGAAAGGATGAAGAAGAAGAGAAGGAAAAGAAAGATTCGAAAATCCTCTTAGGAACGGCACGTGTTGCGATGATGGTTCGGAGCGCATCCTTAACGTATTCACAAACGAACGGTACGTTATTGCCTGGAATAGTAACGAATCCAGTGTCTTTTGGAATGGACCCGAGCAG
>PZPA01000002.1 GCA_003045825.1 Bacteroidota bacterium | reverse complement strand
TCAAGGCAATGTTCGCGACAAAGCAACTGAATTTTTGCAAAAAGAGGGGTACAAAACAAAGCGAATTGGGGGATAAATGTCTTTAATCGCCGCTGAGCAGAAAAAATTGCGCCATTTTTTTTGCGATTCGAAAACGACATAAAATCATGTCTCAAACAAGACTACCAAATGGCCATAAGGGCTTTTTCATAGGCAGCTTCGTACATGGGAACAATCTTTTCAATAGAGAATTTCTTCGCATGTTCGAAAGCCTGCTGCTTGAACTGGGCTAATTTTTCGTCGTCTTGTAACAGCGACAAACTGTAAGTTGCCATTTCTTCAACTGCACCTGGCGATGCCAAATATCCGGTGACACCATGCACGTTCACTTCCGGAATACCACCAGCATTTGAGCTAATCACAGGTACCTTCGCAGCCATCGCTTCAAGAGCGACTAAACCAAAACTCTCATTTTCTGATGTTAGCAGGAAAAGGTCACTCATACAAAGCAGTCTGCGCACCTCCGTAGTTTTACCTAAAAACTTCACCTTATCAGCTATACCCAAGTCTCGAACTTGTTGTTCCGCCCGCTCTCGTTCAGGTCCATCACCGAGCATTAATAATATGGCATCTTCTTCCTTCTGAATACGGTGGAAAATGGAAATGACATCCGGAATACGCTTCAGCTCACGCATATTGGAAATATGAATAACAATCCGCTCATTGTTGGGAGCTATTTGCGCCCTATTACACTCTTCTTCAACTTGATAGAGATCGATATCGATGAAATTTGGTATTACCTCGATCTCATTTTTTATCACAAAAGAGCTCAAGGTATCTTTCTTTAAACTCTCGCTAACGCTTGTGACAACATCACTCTTGTTGATCGAAAACGTTACTGCAGGCCTGTAAGAAGGATTCTTACCCACGAGGGTTATATCCGTCCCATGAAGTGTTGTGACTACCGGCAAATATTTGCCCTTTTCAAGCAGTATTTTCTTGGCCATATATGCCGCATAGGCATGAGGAATGGCATAATGAACGTGCAATAATTCAATACCTTCTGTTAAGACGGTATCGACCATTTTTGAACTCAGCGCCAGTTCATAGGGCTGGTATTCAAACAGCGGATAATCGTGCACATTCACTTCGTGGTAAAAGATATTCGGCTCTAGAATATCAAGTCGGACGGGTTGACTATAGGTGATGAAGTGTATTTCATGGCCTTTTTTAGCCAATTGAATTCCTAATTCCGTGGCAACCACTCCTGATCCACCGTAGGTAGGATAACAAACAATTCCAATTTTCATGCGGCTAAGGTTTTTCTCTTATTTAAGGGCGTCGTAAAGGTACTCTTGTATATCGGTTCGAACGTCCAATTTGCTGAGTTTCCAATTCTCAGCATCCGGAAAAGTTCTATTGCTTAGAAAAATATAGAGCAAGTCTTCTTTCGGGTCGATCCAAACCATAGTACCTGTAAAACCCGTATGACCAAAACTTTGTTCAGATGCACAAGTACAACTGGGGCCTGGCCCATCCTCCAATTGCTTCCTATCAAAACCTAAGCCACGTCTGTTCTGCAATTCGCAAAAGGCACAACGACTGAATACATCTATAGTTCGTTCCTGAAAATAGCGATGCCCACCGTAGTAGCCACCGTTCAAATACATCTGCATCATTTTCGCTAAATCGTTGGCATTTGCAAACAATCCCGCATGGCCCGCAACACCATTCATCATTGCTGCCCCCATATCGTGAACCGTACCGTGAACCGTTGTATTACGCCAATAACCATCTACCTCAGTAGGGACAATCTCGCTTTTAGAAAATCCTGCTGCTAAGGGATTGTATGTTAAACGATCTGCGCCCATAGGGCTGTAAAATGTATTCGAAACCCACTGGTCAAGCGGTTCATTGAATCGTTCCTCTAACATTTCTTGAAACAAATAATACCCTAGATCGGAATAGCGGTAGTCCGTTCCTTCCAGCGGGCTAGCGGCCAACATTGCGAACATGGTATCGCGAATGCTCGAACGCAAATACATCCCTTGGACTACCTCATTATACCCCTCAACCGGACTTGATGTGTACCAATACGACTTTACACTATCATTTTCAATGGTAGACCAATAAAAGGGAATCCAAGATTGCAAGCCACTTTGGTGTGCAAGGACATCTTCGAAAACCAATTTTTCTTTGTCAGTGCCCTTTAACCGATCTGTATGATTACCTAAGGTCGATTTTAAGAGTAACGGCTGTTTCTCGTACCATTTCATGATTCCCGGAAGCGTCGCCGTAATCTTTGTCACCGAGGCAATATCATAAAGGTCGGTCCACTCCACCGGCTTAGACTTCGGATAGGTCTGTGAACCAAAAGATTTGGAATAAACTACCGTTCCATGTCGCGCGACCAATACCTGCGCGCCGGGTGTTGCACCTGCTGCGATGGCATGCGCTACGGTAGAATCGATACGATTTAAAGGCCCCGCATCAAGGCCTACCTCAAAAGGGATACCGTACTTCAATCGAAGTAACTCCTCCGTTTTCTCGCCATCACCGGTCTTTCCCCAATGGTTTAAATCTACCGGTAATAAGCCCCTGGTCTCACGTGCTCCAAACAAGAACTGTGGTGCCAAAAGCTGGGCGTATTCATCGTTCTCATACATGACTAAAACACGGACGTTTTCTCCCAAACTTGGGTAGCTCAAAACCCCATAAGGATTGGCAAAATGTAAAATGTATACGGGTTTGCCAGTAGCTGCCAAACGATCGAGTAGCTCTTTCTCATACGCCTCCAGTTTGTATCGTCTCCATGGGTTCTTGACATCTTGATGGAAGGTAACCACAAAGGCGTCTTTGGATGCCATTTCCTGATCGTCCACATCAACCCCATGGTGATGGGGCATTTCCTTATAGCGGTCAAGATATTGCTTAACCGTTCCTGTAGATTCAAAATCGCCGATGGCGATGTGAAGAAAGTTTTGCTCTAGATTTTTAATGGGAAAGGAAGCACTGCCGGTTTCTAATAAAGTCGCTGCATTTCGGATCAGATTAAACGACACTCTTTGGTTATTATAATCTCTTTCAAAAGAACCGTGGTCTGAGGTTATCAGAGTAGGATCGGCCGACTTTTTCGCTTCAAGCCAATCCGTATAGGCCCTGCAATTTGACTTTGCCACTAAAATTCTTCTGACTCGCTCGTCTAGGGATTTAATCGAAACCTTATCCGTTGCAAGTGCATTTTGGAAGGCTTTGGTTGCCTTTGGCACATCCATGGGAAACAACAATATGTCATTACCCGCCGCAAAAGCCGCCAACTCAAGCTCCCCAGGAGGAGCAAAGGCTGCTGCACCTTTCATATTCAAGGCATCCGTAATAACTATACCTTCATACCCCCACTGATCTCTTAAAATCTCTTGAATCACCTTGTGCGAAAGGCTTGTCGGTTTTCCCGACGGCTCAAGGGAAGGGATGTTCAAATGCGCAATCATTATGGCCGCAACACCCGCGTCAATCGCACCCTTGAACGGCACCCACTCTACTTCCATAAGTTCTTTAAGGGTACGTTCTACCTTCGGTAGTGTTTTATGGCTGTCCTGGTGCGTATCTCCATGGCCTGGAAAATGCTTTCCACAGGCGAGCACGCCCCGATCTTGAATTCCTTCGACTATTGCTACGCCTAGTGCATTTACAAGCTCTGGATTAGAACCAAAGGATCGCGCTCCAATGATAGGGTTGTTTGGATTCGTATTGACATCGAGTACTGGCGAGAAACTCATGTGCACACCTACTGCGCTGCACTCATCCGCTAAGGCGTGTCCTAAATCATAGGCATCCATGGTCCCGCCTGCTGCACCGACTGTAAGTGATGTTGGAAATTTATAAGTGCTGTCCAAACGCATAGCCTGACCCCATTCCGCATCCTGCCCAACGAGCAAGGGAAAGGCCGCTGCAATTTGAAGACGATGCAACAGTTTCTTTTGACGTTCAGGTCCACCTTGCATAGTAATGACACCCCCTATGTGGTATTGTCGTACTAATTTTTCTAATTCCGCTTGATGGTCTTCACCCTTGTTGCTGTATGCTGCGACCATGAATAATTGGCCAATTTTCTCATCTATGGACATCGCACTCAAGGCGGAATCCACATTAAACGATTGAGCATAAAGCCCTTTACCAGGTAAAACAGCAAGTAAAGAGGCCGTAAAAATGGCTTTTAGAAAGCGTGTGTGCATAGGTCGATAAAGTGCCAAGGGGTTCTTACCTTTGAGAGGAGAATATAGAAAGATATGGGACTATTTGAACGACGCCAGCCACGCGGTTTTCAACACCAACCTAGATTTCATGACGAGCGTAAAGATCGTTTGAGAATCCTGGAGCGTAAAGAGGGCATTGACGAAATTCCCTTTCAGAATAAAGATAAATACCGAGATCGCTTAAGAGAAAATTGGGACCTGCGAAGAAAAAGAAGTGCAGGTGCTAGTGAAGGTTACGGTAAACGTTTACTCTTCAGCTTTCTGTTTCTTGTTGTCCTAGTCATTGTCGCAGTTAAATTCCTCGCTTAGTGCCCACAATTAACATACTTCCTGATCACGTTGCCAATCAAATAGCGGCAGGAGAGGTGGTTCAAAGACCGGCTTCTGTGGTCAAAGAATTGTTGGAAAACAGCGTAGACGCTGGTGCTACAAAAATCACTTTATCGCTTTTAGGATCAGGAAAGACCAGTATTAGTGTGAGTGATAATGGCTCTGGGATGGACGAAGAAGATGCTCGACACTGCTTCTTAAGGCATGCAACCTCCAAAATTAAATCCGCTGACGATTTATTCCAACTCACTACGAGAGGGTTTAGAGGTGAAGCAATGGCCTCTATAGGTGCAGTAGCACACGTGCTCTTGCGCACCAACCAGAATGAAGAAGGGCTAGGATTAGAACTTAAATTGGAAGATAGCGAAGTACAATCTGTTGTGCCGTACCCATGGAATAAAGGGACTCAAGTTGTCGTTAAAAACCTCTTTTACAACATCCCCGCACGGCGAAAATTCCTGAAAAACGATAGGATAGAACTCCGGCATTGTATTGATGAGTTTCATCGTGTCGCTCTGGTTCATGGCGATATCGAGTGGGTTATGAAAAGTGATGAAAACCTACTTTTTCACCTGAAACCCTCGCCATTGCGCCAACGCATCACCGGGATTTTCGGAAGAAAGTTTGACGAACGCCTCGTACCCATTAATGAATCAACTGAGGTAGTAAAAGTAGAAGGCTATGTTATTAAGCCTGAATTCGCGAAAAAGAAACGCGGAGAACAATTCTTCTTTGTCAACAATCGCTTTGTCAAATCACCCTATTTACACAATGCGCTGCGCGAAGCATTCGAAGATGTACTCTCCGGCGAGCATCACCCAGGGTATTTCCTATACCTTACGGTAGATCCATCTGAAATAGATGTGAATATTCATCCCACGAAAACGGAAATTAAATTTGAAGATGAGCGTGCTATTTACGCAGTTTTAAGGAGCGCTACTCGCCATGCTATTGGTCAATTTAATGTTGCCCCGACCATAGATTTTGACGCTGAGCAGAGTTTCGCTATTCCACCACTGCCTGATGGACAAATGCCCAAGGCGCCACAGATCACTGTGAATCCAAATTTTAATCCGTTCGAAACTACACAATCTCCAACACCGCGATTCCGTTCCGACGATGAAAAATACCAGCGTATTACGCAGGAAAAATACCTGAACACCTCCCAAACTTTTGAATACAGTTCAGAAGATCAAATCGAGGGATTTTGGGACGTACATTCGGAAAAATCTGGAGACGAACACAGCACCAACGTGCTGCTTTGGGGCAAACACATGCTTACGTTGTTAGGGCGAAAAGTGCTCATTATAAATATTAATGCTGCGAGATACCGCGTTTTCTACGACCAATACCTGGAAAAATTAAGCAATGCAACGTTACCGTCGCAACAACTACTTTTCCCCGAAGAGATTCAAGTAGGACCTGCAGATCAAGCTTTATTGCAAGAGCACGAGGGTTGGTTTGCTACAGCAGGTTTTGACCTTCGACCAGAAAAAAATCCAGGCGATTTTTCTTTAGTAGGCGCTCCTATGCTACTATCGCCCGAAGCAGCAGTGCCGGCTTTAGAAGAATTACTAGAACAATTAAAGGAATTGGACCCCGACGCTATCGAATCTTCAATTGTAAAGTCTTTCGCACAGACTTTGGCTAAAAAAGCGGCGAATAGTGAATTTGCAAAAACTAAGGAGGCGTTGCAAGCGTTAAAAGAACGCCTGCTAAGTAGCAGTAATCCACAATACACACCATCAGGAAAAAAAGTCATCATCGAATTAACACCTGAAGATTTAGAAACGCTCCTATGATTGCCCAACGCAGCTTTAATTTAATGCCCACCGTAGTTAAGAACCTTCTAATTATCAACGGATTGTTCTTTTTAGGCATGATTTCAATACGAAGCACTTTTGATATTGACATCACAGACTGGCTAGGATTGTACTTCCCAGCATCTTCAGAGTTCCTACCGGTGCAATTGGTCACGCACATGTTCATGCACGGGAACTTTGGGCACATCTTTTCGAATATGTTGATGCTTTGGTTCTTAGGTTCTGCTATGGAGAACCATTGGGGAGCAAAGCGTTTTCTAACCTATTACCTGCTCACGGGACTCGGCGCAAGTGCGCTCCAGATAGGCGTCAATACTATTGAATATTTTCAACTGAGTGCTGCGCTCGAAAGTGGTGCACTTGAAACCATTACGAGAGACGGTAAAGATTTAATTGAACGTGGATTTAATTATACCAATCCGACGTGGGGAAGTTTTAACCGATTATTAAATGCACCAATGGTCGGTGCCTCTGGCGCCGTATTTGGCGTACTTCTCGCCTTCGGCATGACCTTTCCAAACCAAGTGATTTACCTCAACTTTCTCTTCCCAATCAAAGCAAAGTATTTCGTCATTGGGTATGGCTTGCTCGAACTTTACAACGGGTTCAGTGTAAGTAACAGCGGCATTGCACATTTCGCACATTTAGGAGGCATGCTCTTTGGCTATATACTCATTCGAAAATGGCGCAGAGAAATGTATCTTTAAGCCTTTCCATTAGAAGATGAGCGAATTCTTTGATCGAGTAAAACATGATGCATTCAAGGGCGATTACCTCACCCGTTTGCTCTATCTAAATATAGCCGTTTTTCTAGCTTACAGTCTTACTAATGCCTTTACCAGCCTGTTCACTGGTAATTTCGGCCTCATACCGAACATTGCTGACGACCTTTTAGCACTCCCCTCAAGTCCATTTAGGTTTGCATTGCGTCCATGGACCATCTTAACGTACATGTTCACACACTTTGGTTTCCGTCATATTCTCTTCAATATGATCATTCTCTATTTCTCCGGAAAGATGCTTATGGAGTACTTAGGTGAACGGAGAATGCTGGCTTTATACATCTACGGCGGTATTGGGGGTGGCGTTCTTTACATTATTCTCTACAATATTAGCCCCATTCTTACCTCAGGGTCTATGGTTGGTGCAAGCGCTGGTGTTATTGCCATACTCGTGGCCGGCGCATTGTACATGCCTAATATGCCCGTACGATTGTGGGGGATTTTTGAAGTAAAGTATTGGATGCTTGCGGCAGGATTAGTGCTCTTGGATGTTTTAAACTTAACTAGTGCAAATGCCGGTGGCCACATCGCACATTTAGGTGGTGCTATCGTTGCATTCTTTTTCATCCGAAGTATGCGTGCAGGTAATGAATGGAACGTTTACCTGTTTCAAATCATCGACTTTGTTCGAAGCTCGCTGCAACCGCAGCAGCGCAAGAGAAAGAAAGGCTTTAGCTTCGGTGAAAGGAATTACAAAAAAAGTGGGACAAAAGCCACCTCTCCGAAAGCATCAAATAGTGATGATACAGCCCGTATGAACGAGATTCTTGATAAAATCAAAGCCTCGGGTTACGATAGCCTATCTAAAGAAGAAAAGGCATTCCTATTCAAAATATCAAAAGACTAAGTGAAGAAACGGCTTATATTGCTTCACTGGCTTAATCTCGCATTAACCGGAGCGACACTAGCAATAGCACTTGGGAGTCTTGTTCCTTCTGAATTATTACCGGGAATAAGCATTTTGGCATTGCTATTACCGCTCCTGATTGCGCCACACGCTATTGCGCTACTCTTCTGGCTAAGATTCAAACCTCGAAAAGCCATCAACAACGTTATAGGGCTAGCTATTCTCGCTTTTCCATTGATGGCACAGTGGCCCTATGCACGAGCTCAAGCTATTGCTGAAGAAGAAATTAACGTCGCCACCTACAACGTTCGTGCGTTTTACCAAACTACAGCGGCTGCAAAAGATATAGGGAAATGGTCACAAGATCAATCCATCGATATTTTGTGTATGCAGGAGATTAGAAGGTCTGCAGCGGGCCCTCTGGCCATGTATTATCCTTTTCGGGCCTATGCGCCGGCCCGCAAGAATTATTCCGTCGCGATTTATTCGAAATATCCCATAATAAATAGTTCTCCTTTATTGTATAGCAGTCTTACCCAGCAGGGATATTCGCGAACCAGTGCCCAATATGCAGACATCGCTCTGCCTTTCGACACGGTGCGCGTTATCAATGTTCATTTAAGTTCGACCGGTGTTCAAGACCAGGATATGGAAGTAGTGCACTCGCGCGATGAACTTTTAGAAGCGGGCCAATTTGTGCTAAGCAAACTCGCCTCAACAGACAAAAACAGGGGTCTTCAGGCAAAACACATCATTGATTGGGTGAACGAAAGTCCGCATCCCGTAATACTCTCGGGCGACTTCAATGGTGTACCCGGTGGAAATTTGTATTGGCGTTTGCTTCGTCACCTCGACGACCCATACATTTTCAATGGGTACGGAACTATGGGTTCCTTTGAGCCATTGGCAAGAAGGGGGCTGTTTTTTAAAATTGATTGGACATTACACAGCCCTGAACTGCACTCTAGGGGCCAATTCATCGATAACATCTCACTCAGCGACCATAGGCCGCTCATTACTAGATTCAGTCCCGAAGCACCTTCGCTTCTAGAAGAGTAAGAGCATTCAGCGCATTTGTTTGAACCCCATTAGTCCGCGTTGGAAATACGCGCAATACTTCGTCATAATATAGTGGCACACAAACGGCTTGATTTGTTAGATACTGATCAGCAGCAGCCATTAATTCAATCCTTTCTGCTCCAAAAGGTGCGCTTTGTATTGCGTCATAGATGGAGTCGAAAGTAGCGGAACTGTATCGGCTGTAATTTGGCCCATTGGGTGCTTTCATTTCCGTGGTAAAAAGCATCAAATAATTCGCCGCATCGGGATAGTCCGCAATCCAACTTGCTCTAAAAAAATCTAAGGTACCTGCAGACTTCTCACTCCGCAAGGCCGCAGAAGGCACTACATTTACTGAAATGTCCCAGCCTAATTTCGCCAAGGCACCTTGCACAAATTCGCACAGGTCGCGGTAGTTTGCAACCGTGGTCAAAGTTAATTCTGGCAATACCTCATAGCTAGCGATGATTCGCTTGGCACTGTCCGGCGCATAACCTATACCGATACCAGGCTGATATCCCTGTAAACCGGCAGGAATGATGCCTCCTGTTGCGGGCACCCCAACGCCGTTGCGCAATGCTGTAATCATCTCCTTTCTATCAATAGACGCATTGATCGCCCAGCGCAAATCCTTTGGTAAAGGTCGCGTCGCATTGAAAACTAAATATTCAGTATTTAGAAATGGGCTGCGCAGCAAAGTGTGTTCAGCCGTATACCGCTCCTGCAAGGCACCTTGTTTGGTCAAAAGGTCATCTTTAAAGCTGGGATCAAGATTAGGAAGAAAGTCAAAATTCCCTCGCAAGTATTCTAGAAATGCACTTTGTTGATCTGTCAGGAAAGAAATGCTAATGCCATCCAAATAGGGTAATTGTGCCCCGTCCCCATCGATACGCCAATACTTTTCATTCTTATGTAAAACCAATTTTTCTCCATAATGCCAAACATGAAATTTGAATGGCCCTGTACCCACAGGAGACTTAGTCAGCGTTATCTCATCCTTTGGAACTACAGAACAAAACGGCATAGCGAGTAAAGAAAGAAAAGTGGAATTGGGCTGTTTTAAGACTATTTCCACCGTAGACGCATCTACTGTTCTCAAGGAGGCAATATCTTCTACTACCCAACTGCCCGGTGAAGCAACCTTAGCATCGCGTAATCTATTCAAACTGTAGACAACATCATCCGCCGCTAAGGGCTTACCATTATGAAAAGATGCATTGCGCAGTCTGAAGGTATACACCTTCGCTGTACTGTCTATCTCCCACTCCAAGGCAAGAGCCGGTACGATGGCATTTTCACTGTCGAGTGCGACCAATCCTTCGTACAACTGCTGTACCACCCAAATGGAGCTCTTCTCTTTAGCAAAAGCAGGATCTAATGAAGGAATTCCCGCAGGCTCATTGTAGCGAAAAACCATCTTGCCATCTGCTTTATCAGTAGTGCACGAGGTCAGTACTAAAAAAATAACTACAAAAAAGCCCCCTAAAAAGGAGGCTTTTTTCAGTTGTATGAATGATTTAGGCATCAATTTTTGCATACTTCGCGTTTCGCTCAATAAAATCTCTACGAGGCGGAACCTCATCGCCCATAAGCATGGAGAATACACGATCTGCCTCAGCACTATCGTCTATGGTTACCTGCTTAAGAATACGTTCTTCAGGATTCATAGTGGTCTCCCAAAGCTGTTCTGCGTTCATTTCACCAAGACCTTTGTAACGCTGAATGCCAACGCCTTGTCCACCATCGCCACCGTATTCAAATTGAAGTTGGTCGCGCTGCTTGTCGTCCCATGCGTAAGCGGATTTAGAACCTTTCTTCACCAAGTAAAGCGGCGGCGTTGCAATGTATACGTACCCTTTCTCAACCAATTCGCGCATGTAACGGAAGAAGAAAGTTAAAATCAACGTTGAAATGTGGCTACCATCCACATCAGCATCCGTCATGATGACGATTTTATGATAACGTAATTTCTCGATGTTTAATGCTCTGTGATCATCTACAGTTCCCACACTTACACCGAGTGCAGTATACATGTTCTTGATTTCTTCGTTTTCAAAAACCTTGTGAGACATTGCCTTTTCAACATTCAAGATCTTTCCGCGCAACGGAAGAATGGCTTGGAAGTTACGGTCGCGACCTTGTTTTGCAGTTCCCCCAGCAGAGTCACCCTCCACAAGGAAAATTTCACACACTTCAGGATCCGTTTCAGAACAATCGCTCAACTTTCCTGGTAAACCCATAGAAGACATTGTCCCTTTGCGTTGTACCATTTCGCGTGCCTTCTTAGCGGCCACACGTGCTTTCGCAGCGAGAAGTACTTTCTGAACAATAATCTTTGCTTCACCCGGGTGCTCTTCTAGAAAAACTGTTAGCATTTCACCTACCAGCTTATCTACTGCGCCACTAACTTCTCTATTACCGAGCTTCGTTTTCGTTTGACCTTCAAACTGAGGCTCCATTACTTTAACAGAGATGACCGCGGTAAGTCCTTCTCTAAAGTCATCGCCACTTACTTCAACCTTTTCCTTGGCAAGCAGACCACTATCATCTGCATACTTCTTGAGCGTTCTTGTCAAAGCCCTGCGGAAACCTGCTAAATGCGTACCACCTTCGTGGGTATTAATGTTATTGACGTACGAATGAATGTTTTCGTTGTAACCGGTATTGTAGTGCATGGCGACCTCAACAGGAATACCATCACGTTCACCCTCTAAATACATCGCTTCCGGCATAATTACCTCACGATTCGCATCGATGTATTTCACGAATCCAGCAAGACCGTCTTCACTGTAAAAACGTTTCCCGATGTATTCGCCTTTTTCATCCTTTTCGCGAAGATCCGTGAGTGTAATAGCAATACCTTTATTTAGGAAAGCTAATTCGCGCATGCGCTTAGCCAATATCTCGTATTGGTATTCTAATTCTTCAAAGATTTCACCATCCGGCTTGAAGGTAACAATGGTACCGCGGTGATCCGTAGTTCCAATTTCACGGGTAGGGTATTTAGCCGCTCCTCTAGAAAATTCCACTTCGTATTTCTTACCGTCTTTGTGGACCTCCGCATGCAACATCACTGAAAGTGCATTTACACAGCTCACACCAACCCCGTGAAGACCACCAGAAACTTTGTAAGAATCCTTATCAAACTTACCACCGGCATGCAAGACAGTCATTACTACCTCCAAGGTAGATCGTCCGTCCTTTGGGTGAATGTCCACGGGTATACCACGTCCATCATCCTTTACGGTGATGCTGTCGTCCTCGTTAATGGTTACATGTATATCTGATGCATGACCTGCTAAGGCCTCATCAATAGAGTTATCTACTACTTCGTAAACAAGGTGGTGGAGTCCTTTTACACCGATGTCGCCAATGTACATCGCGGGACGCTTGCGAACGGCCTCTAGGCCTTCAAGGATCTGGATGGACCCACCGTCATAATTCTTTTGCTCTTCGCTCATAAACTTAAGATGAAGTTATGTTATATGCTATCCTAACAAAGATAACTTTTAGGCGCCCAAAAAGCGAGAAAAGGGGCACTAAGCCCCTCTCCTTTTACCAACATTTTTATTAACATTTACAAGGGTTTCGGCCGATTTAACAGATTAGAATTGGTAGTTTAAAACAAACAATCCCCTTGTCCCTCTTACGCGGTACCCTAAATAGGTTTGGTAGTCTTGATTGAGCAGATTATATGCACGCAAGCTAATACTCAAATTCTCGTTGATTTCGTACCCCAATTGGAGGTTTACATCTGTGTACGACTCCAGTCCGGACCCATAGGAAGACGGGACATACCTACCGCCAACATACTTGACTGCTGCTGCAATTCGCAGATCGTTG
Source organism: Bacteroidota bacterium (assembly GCA_003045825.1). GTDB lineage: Bacteria > Bacteroidota > Bacteroidia > Flavobacteriales > Schleiferiaceae > UBA10364. The sequence continues at coordinate 41,853 of PZPA01000002.1, read as the reverse complement.
ATGGCATAGGACAGTAGGCCCCCAAAAACCTGACCTTCACGGCCTAAATATTGGTCGCCAGCGAAGGCATTGAACTGCGCATAAGTACTAGCCGTAAACTGCTTTAACGGTATATTTAACTCTCCTCTGAAAGAGGTCTTCAATACTTGTTCAGCGTACCCCACTGAAAATGCTGGTAAAAATGCACCATCAACTTCTACTGGAGAAAGCACCGTGTCTCTAAAGAATTGAACAGCGTCGTTCATAAACGTCATTGCGCCTTCTAATCGGTATTGTACTTTACCTATAAGCGCACCTTGCATCCCGACATAGCCACGGTTTTGCCCTGATAAACGCAATTCTTGATCTAGAGATATCTGTGGTACTTCCTGAAGCAAGCCCCGCAAAGTCTGTTGTTTTGAGGAACCGTCCCACCCTCCATAAATTGCAAGCGTACGGCGCAGAATTTCCGCCTGGAGATTTACTCTAGGGAACACATAGAACTCAAAGCGGTCTTGATTGAGACCCGCAGTTTGTGTACCGGTAAAATCTAAACCAAACTCATACGTCAATATCCCATTTTTACCTCTTGTAACAGGAGCAATGGTAAAATTATGGTATTGTCCCCCTGTTGCAGACCACCCATTGTATTGAGAAAACTGATAACCTAAATCTAGGACAATCTCTTTATCGCCTGCTTCTAGCTCTACGGTGTGTGCCGTTGCAGCGAGGTGTTCACTTGTCGCAAAACCGGCATGCGTATAGAGGTAGGAAATTCCACCGCTACGGTAGGTAGCAAGAACCTTACTGGTAGGATTAGAGGTTCTTAACCACTGCTGGTTTAACCCATAACTCTGCTGCCATGAACCGCTTACTGTATCTACTTGTCCCGCATCCAGTGCACCAAAGAAACTGTGATAGTTCGCCTGAAGCAAGGCTTGCGTCTTAAAGTTCCAATTCTTGGTCGCACGCTGAAAATCTGCCAGCAAGGTATTTTCATAAGTGGGCTGAGTATAAAACGGACTATTAACACCCGACAATGTACCGTCGTGCAACGCTTTGATGCCCCAAACATTCTTCTTACTCCTCGGCGAAGAGAGTACAAAGCTCGCGTAGGTCCCTGTGAAATTACCTGCACCCAAGCTTACTTTTTGCGTAGGTAATTTAGGCAGCTTTACACGACCAAGCTGAATACTTGGAATAGGATCCGGATCAAAATCTATGACCATGCCTTTCGGTTGAATTCGAACCGTTACTGCCAATTTCTCCGATGTCGTATCCGCGAAGGACGGCTGCTCAGAAATTTTATGTGCCGAACGTACTTGCGCTTTATAGTCTTCAACAACTCTGATTTCGACGCTTTTTACTTCATCTCCTGTTTCTTCTTGCGCCCACAAGCTAAGTGGAGCCAAGAATAATGCGGTATATAGAATCTTTTTCATTGCTTCAGTTGGGTTTATTCTTGGTCCAATTCTTCTAATTCCTCCATCTCCGTCGGCGCAACCTCGAGCGTATCCGAGATTTGGACCTGGGCCTCCTCAGCTGCTCTTCGTCTAGCGAGGTCAGATTTAAACTGCTGCGCCTCCCCTACAATAGCACCTTCCGCATTATCTATGATGTAGTCCAAAGTGTAGTTCGCTTGGAAATCATCCTGCAGGCCGGCGTAGTTCTTTGCCATCAACAGCAAGGACTTCCAGCGCCACTGTGGGTACGTCGGGAGATTATCGATCATCCAGAAGATGCGCTCATTCGACGCTTCATATTTGGACTGCACATATTCAAAATGGGCCAAATAGTAATTCGACTCGGCCTGCGCCTCACCCTTAATTTCGGCAGTCACCTGAGTGTAATACAATTTTGCACTTGCGCTATCGTTCAAGGCCAAGGCACTACGCGCGGCATTTAGTAACGCTTCTGAACGCCACTCCACCGGCAAACCTTCATCTTGCAACAAGCTCTCCGCATATTGCATGATGACCGGAACATCCTCTAGTGCTTTCGCACAACGCATCAATCCCAATCTTGCACGGCGACCTTCATCCGCATTGCCTACCAAGCTGACGACCTGCTGGAAATAGGTAAAGGCGTTTTCATAATCCTCGCTGGCGTAATACAAGCTGGCCAAACGCTCTACCGTACGCTTGCGGAAGCTCAATTCTCCGGATCTTTCTACAAATTCATAACCGGCAAGAGCAACCGCATCGTCCCCTTCTGCGAAGGCACATTCTGCCGCGTAGTAGTTTGCCGGCACTCGGAAGATGCCATCTGGAAATTTCGCGATGTACTCGAGCATACCTTTTTTCGCACCGGCGCAATCGCCAAGGCTGTAACGGTCAAAGGCGCCATTGTAGAGTGTTGAATCCAACGCACCTTGACCTATATCGGCACCAGTAAGCGTTTGTATCCAATCCACATAGTCCCCTAATTGGTCCAATTCTGAAAATTGAATTTTCGCTAATCCTAATGCCTCTTTGCTTTCGGGGGTATTTGGGTAGTTCTCAACAACGCGCTTAAAGGCATCTAACGCCCCGCGACTATTCCCCTGTGTGCGGTAAATAAGACCCAAAGCAATGTGCGCATTCTTCACAAAACGACTCTGGGGGTAATCCGAGATAAAGGAATTAAAAATCTCTTCAGCACGCTTGTTTTTGCCAAGCTTCATATAAGTCTCGCCCAATTCAAAATAGGCATCAGTGGCGTACACCGAATTTGGGAATCGCTGCACTAACGCCTCTAAAGCATCGCCTTTCTTCTGCGGTTCATCAACCAGTCCGTAACATAGTGACCGTTGAAAGGCAGCGTAGTCAGCATCAGGAACATTGCGCCCAAGATAAGTGGTGTAGTAGGTAATGGCGTTTGCATACTGCGCGGTCATGAAGTAAGAATCGGCCAAACGGAGTTCGGCGTCATTCGCCAATTTCGTTCCCAATTTTGCGCTGTTTAAAAACAATCTAAAGGTGGTCGCTGCATTCCGGTAATCTTCCTTAGAAAAGTAGGCATACCCCTTGTTGTATAAGCTACGCTTGTATTCGCTCAGTGTTGCAGATCCTGGAATGGCCTCAAATTTTCCTATTTCCAACAATGCCGTGTTAAAATCATCTTCGCGGTAGGCTATCTCCGCCAACCAATAATGCGCTAAGGATGCATAGACATTGTTTAGTGGATAGTCCAGTGATTTATTAAAGAGTCTTCTAGCCGCGTTGTATTGTATGGCATTGAAATGCTGTACACCTCGAAAGTAGGCCACCTTCTGGTAGGCTCCTTGCATCGTAGGCTGATCCAAACCTGCCGCAGATATAGCCTTCATTGCACTCTCATAATCTTTGGAATTAAGGTACAGATTCGCGAGGTATTCATTCGCTTCTTGGCGATGACGACTGTTGGGATAAGCACTTAAAAAAGACTTAAAAATATCCAAAGGCTGCTCGAACGGCGTACTGGAATCATACGCCAGCTTCGCATAATTAAAATAGGCATCTTCACGCAAAGACTGATCCTTCCCGCTTTCACTTGCACGGAAGAAAGCCGATTGTGCTTCCGTTTTCTTGCCCGTCTTTAAATAACAATCCGCCAAATGGTAGTAGGCACTCTGCCCCAAATCATCACCGCGATTGTGAATCTTATTGAACGCATTGATGGCCTCCTCGTAGCGGCCAATTTTATAGAGTACAAAGCCCAACTTGTAGTGATCCTGTTCCTTGAGTTTCCCACCTAGCGCTTGATGCTTTTCTAAATAGGTAGCCGCAGATTTCCAATCCTTCCTTTGGTAGTACCCTTCACCAATGAGCTTCGCAACCTCGGCTGCACGAGAAGCAACGGCTTGCTCGAGTAGCGCCTCCCCTACACGAAGGAGCTCGTCAATCTCACCGGTTTTATAGTAAATCTGACTGAGGTAATAGGGTGTTACTCCACCAAATTTGTCGTCGCCTGAGAGCAACTTAAACTGTTCCACTGCAGTGCTGTACTGTTCTGCTTCATAGGCGATGTGGCCATAGTAATACCTGTGATGGCTGCGGTATTCACCTTTGTATTCTGTCCCTTGGAAAAATAGGTTTCGGGCTTTATCAACATCCTTTGCCATCAAGTGACTGTAGGCCAATTTGAAATAGTATTCGCTCCGAAAACTTGATGCCACGTCTTGCTGGTCAATCGCTCCAAGCCATTGCACCACCTTTTTATACCTGCGGTTGTTGAAGTAATAATCTGCGGCTGTAATATGTGCTTCCTGCCAACGCGGGCTCAGCGGATAGGTTTGAGCGAAATACGTCAAGAAGTATTCGCTGTTTTCATTCATCAAATAGAGGGCGCACAGGGCGCGGTAAAAACTACTCTCTTCCTTTAAAAAACTTTGGGTGGGCAAGTCGGATTCAAGCAATTCATCAAAACCGACTCTTGCCGCCGCATAAAGTCCGTCCTCAAACAAATCAACACTTTCATTGTAGGTTGCCTCAAGTCCCGCTTCTAAAGGCGTCTCTTGAGCTACACCTAGGCTAGTAAAGGCCAGCAACAAAGCACTGTAGAGAAATCTTCTCATCATTATCAGGTTTATCCTTAAAAATAAACGTAGCCTAGCGCACCTCGCGCTGCAAATCAGGTTTATTAAGGGGAGTTATTCACATGAAAAAACGCAGAACCTGCATACTTTGGTATGTTATCTAGTAAGGATTTAATAGCTTGTAGCCCTATAACTGACCTCCTATTCAATGGCATTAGTCGCATTAAAAAACGCCTCGATTTTTCAAGGCAAACACCTGGTGCTTAGCGCGGTAAACTTTGAAATCGCCGCAGGTGAATTTGTATACCTTATAGGGCAAACCGGATCTGGAAAAAGCTCTGTTTTAAAGACGCTATACGGTGATATACCCTTAACACAAGGTGAGGGTCATGTTGCCGACCATGCGCTCAATGGTCTCAAGGATAAAAATATCCCGGCGCTTCGTCGTGACTTGGGCATCGTCTTTCAAGACTTTCAGTTGCTGAGCGATCGCAGCGTGGAGGGCAATCTAGATTTTGTCTTACGCGCCACAGGCTGGAAAGACAAAGAAGCCCGAGCCCGGCGAATTGTAGAAGTATTGTCCTTAGTTGGCATGCAGAATAAGAAGCATAAAAGCACCTTCGAAATTTCAGGCGGTGAGCAGCAGCGGGTTGCCATTGCTCGTGCACTTTTAAATGATCCTAAAATCATCCTTGCCGATGAACCTACTGGTAATTTAGACCCACGCACTTCAGAGGAGATCATGAGCTTATTGTTGAGCCTGACTGAGCAGGGCAAGGCTGTTTTAATGGCAACGCATGATTTCCAATTGATTCACAAATACGCAAACCGTACTTTAAAAGTTGAAAACGGTGGCGTCATCAGTACTCAAGTACAAGCTTTTTAATCCATTTGGGAGCATCTATCCAAAATAAACTCAGTATTTGTATCGCATGTTACGGCGACGACCTAACTGCGCTTTTGGAAGCGATAGAGAAGGGAAAGGAGAACTTACCATCGAATTGGACCTTGGAACTCATTGCAGGAGATCAACATCCCGAACCCGCCGCGAAAGCAAACGCATGGGAAACCCAATTCTCATTACTTTACCTGCACCATCCCAATGGTCTAGGCCGTGGTAACAATAGAAACACCATCGCTCGTGCTTCAACAGGAGATTACTTGCTGTTTCTAGATGCCGACGCACTTCCAGTAGACCCCGAGCAATTTTTGACGAACTATTGCACTGCGCTCATTAATGCGGATGTAGTCGTTGGAGGAACTGCATATAAGTCCGGCAGCTCGAGCCTAAGACATACTATTGGTCGGCGCAAAGAAGTCATACCAGCCCACATCCGTATACGAAAACCGCACGCGAATTTTAGCGCATTTAATTTTGCCATTGCACGCTCGGTCTTTTTAAAGCATTCTTTTGACGAAAGCCTTAAGGACTATGGACATGAAGACACTTTGTTCGGACAAGAATTACGTTACGCCTGTAAAACTGTGACGCACATCGAAAACGCTGCCTATCATTTAGACGACGATAGCGATGCCGAGTTTCTGGACAAAACCGACGGCGCAATAGACAATCTCGTTTGGCTCATACGCGAAGGAAAGATTGATGAAGAGGTTAAGTTATTTGCGGTCTACCGCAAACTTCAACGCACCGGAGCCGTGCACCTAATGAAAGTTCTAAGAATATTGTTAGCACGCGGCATACGCGCCTTGTTGGTAGGTGGCTTGCGAAGTGTACTGCTTTATGATTTTTACAAGCTTCTGCGCATGTCTGGACACGCTATAAAAATTGGCCGTAGAAATTTTTAAGCGGCATACTTTCTCTTTCCCAGCTCAATTCCCCTTGAGCGCGCTTCAATCCAGGGGCATATGCGTCACTATGCTCAGCAACCGCAGCGATAGATCTTTGTAAAGCCAAGATATTTTCAACGTGTACGGTCAAACCAACGTTATATTCTTCTACGATACGCTTTACTTCCACCACTCGAGATGTGACCACCGGCGTGCTGCAGTGAATGTAATCGAAGAGCTTGTTGGGAAGAGAAAATCGGTAATTAATATTAGAATCCTTATCTAAGCTAAGCCCTACATCGGCAGTTGCCGTGTAATGCAATAACTGGTCGTAGGGCATCCGATCAATAAACAGCACCTTTTCCTGCCAGCCCTCAAGCTGCACCTTTTCTTTCAATCCTGGTATGGCATCACCACTACCCACTAGAAGCAACAACCATCCATCCATTCCAGCGACCGCTTCCACGGCTTCTTCCAAGCCACGATCTACATTCATCCCAGAGCCTTGATTGATGACAATACGCCTGTTTTCTGGAAGGTTTAAGGCAGCCCTTGATTTGGGCGCAAAGGTAGAAGGCTTCGGGCTGATGTTTCTAAAGACACTCGGGCGAATCCCGTAATCCTTTTCATAAAGATCAGCAATGCTTTCATTTACGGTCCAGATATGTTTGAGCCTTGGAAAAATAGCGCGTTCTACTGCGAGCCAAACCTTTTTTACCCACCTCCCTTGTATTTCGGGAACGCCGCAAAAATATTCATGACTGTCGTAAACGAGCGCTGTCTTGTAGAGACGAGACGCTAAATAATTGGGCAATAACGTATCGAGATCATTCGACACTAATACGGCGCCACGGTGTCTAAGGAGGAAGAGGAATAACCGGACGTGGAATTCCGCATAGAACAATCCGCCTTTCGCGAAAAACAATCGCATTCTTGAGGTTCTATAAGGCCTATCAAGCGGCAAACTATTAGGCAACGCCCTACCGACCCAATGCACATCGAATCCCAATTGCATCAAAAGCATAGCCACCTTGTGCACACGGTTGTCTGTGCTTATATCATTGGTCGTGGAAAGAATGATCTTTTTAGCCATGTGAGAATTCGTTCTTATTGTAAAGGTAGCGATACCTACATTTGCATCGAGCGAATTTATCATGCAAAAGTCCGATTTCGAATACCTCCTCCCAGCAGACCGCATCGCAACGCACCCGCTGCAACATCGCGATGCAAGTAAACTCCTTGTCTACCGTGGCGGAAGCATAGAAGACTGTTTGTTTTCAGACCTCTCGGAAGTACTCCCGGACCACTCACAACTGATTTTCAACAATACGAGAGTGGTAAAAGCACGTCTTCATTTCATAAAGACCAAAGGGGCGAAACCCATCGAAGTATTTTGCCTAGGACCCTACCATATGAGTGTTGAGGAAAGCATGAATGCCAAAGGATCGGTGCATTTCGAATGCCTAGTGGGCAATCTCAAACGCTGGAAGGACCATCCGTTGAAACTCGATCTTGGGAACAACCTTGTGCTCACCGCAGAAAAAGGGGCGCGTATTGGTCACGCCTTTGTCATTCATTTTAGCTGGAACAGTACAGATGCCTTTAGTACCATTCTAGAAGCTGCAGGGAAAATCCCGCTGCCGCCATACATGAATAGGGATGCAGAAAATGAGGACATCGAACGGTACCAAACTGTCTATGCGGCAAGCAATGGGTCTGTTGCAGCACCAACTGCAGGTTTACACTTCACTTCTAGAGTCTTTGACCAATTAAAATCGCAACATCACCGCTGGTTTGACGTCACACTTCACGTCGGTGCTGGTACGTTTAAGCCGTTAGACGAAGGCACTGTAGAAAATCATGAGATGCATTCGGAAGAGCTGCTCTTGAGTCGGAATTGGCTGCAACGTTACCTCGATCATGAAGGCGCACAGTTTGCGGTGGGAACCACTAGTCTGCGCACTTTAGAAAGCTGTCATTGGATGGGCGTTAAACTACTCCAGGGACTTCCTTTGGAGGATTTAGGACAATTCGAAGCCTACGAATTAAATACCGACATAACTACTCGTGAAGCGTATGCCTCCCTCATCAACCATATGGATGAACAGGGGATTCAGTCCTTAGCCGTAAAAACGCAGTTGATGATCAAACCCGGTTATCGAATCAAATCAGTCCAAGGTATCATCACTAATTTTCACCAGCCCGGATCAACCCTTTTACTATTAGTGAGCGCGGGAATAGGGCCGCAATGGAAAGAGGTCTACCAACATGCGCTTTCGAACGAGTACCGCTTTTTAAGCTATGGCGATTCTTCCTTGCTCTATTTCAACTGATTGTTGACGAACACAACCTTTCAACACCGTATATTTTAATTGGTATTGCGGCCGTTACCTTAAAATGTGGCGAATAATTCTATATCTATGCCTGCACGGCGTACTCTCCATGAACCAATGCCTGGCGCAGCATGTATTGTTCTATAATGTAGAAAATCTCTTTGATACCTTACATGATAGAGGTAAAAATGATCATGCTTTCACACCCAATGGCGGTTACGAATACAATACCCCTATCTATTACTTAAAAATCAGGCAAACTGCCCGTGCCATTCGATCCAGCATTAATACCGTAGGACAAAATATTGATATTATCGCCCTTGCTGAAGTTGAAAACCGTAGTGTGCTCATTGATCTCGCTAAACACAAAGCCATCGCAGGTTATGGACCTTGGCAAGTGGTGCATTACGACAGTCCTGACCATCGGGGTATAGATTGTGCTGCACTTATCAATACTTCCACAACGCGAGTTGTCACTTCACATCCTATCGCCTACAGTTCAACCTATTTCAGGTCTCGCGATGCATTATTACTTCAAACGAAAAGTGCCTCTGACGAAGACAGCATTACCCTAACATGCGCTATTGTGCACTTGCCCTCCAAACGCGGAGGCGCGGTCCAAAGTGCTCCGTTGCGTGAACAGGCATTAAAGGCAGTAGTGAAGCAGTTAGAAAAAGACACCAATCAAAACCAATTAATTCTTGGCGATTTCAACGACTTAGCCTCCGCAGATTGGTTCCAAAATCACCTGAAAAACGGATGGAGTTCTCCTGAATTTTCCTATCCAAAAAACATCCTCGGCAGCTATAAATATCAAGGTCGATGGCAACATATAGACCTCGCCCTATACAGAGGTAGCAACCCTTTTGGAGGAATAATTATAGCACCGCCTATCTTGCTGGAAATTGATGCCAAATGGGGCGGTTATAAACCCAAACGCTCCTTTTTAGGCCGATTTTACACTTCCGGTTACTCAGACCATCTACCCGTTTACATATTCAATGTAATTCATTCATGATTTTTCGATATTTTAGACCTTCCTAAAGATATATTTCGAATTATGAAAAAATTAATCGCGTTAAGCGCCGTATTCGGCGCATTATTCCTCACTTCATGTGAGACTGGAGGTCCTGAACCTGCCCCGGCAACATATCCTGGCGATTCACTTACGGTTACCGGAGTAGTTCGTCCCTTGGTGATTGAAACAACTGGAGCTTGGTGTCAATACTGTCCAAATGGTGCGGAAATCATGACCATGCTCGACGGAGTATTGGGTGATAGCGTTGTGCTTATAGCGAACCACGTTGGTGACTGGTTCTCTGCGGATAACGAAGCTTCCGCAAAGTTTGACGACAATTTCCCAACCTCTGGTGTACCTAACTTTTATGTGAACAACACCGACGTAGGTCAAAGCCCAGCTACTGCCGCTGCTGCTGCTACTATGGCGGAAGTTGCTTTTAGCCTCGAAGCAGATGTTATGACCAATACGACCGGTACAAGCTTTACCGTCTACCCGCGCATCAAAGTACTCGAGACGAAAACAGAAAACATTTATATGGTACAGTCGTACTTATTATTGAACGGTGTTGTAGCTAAGGATTATGGCAACGGTGTTGATTTGAATCAAGTGAGCTCACTTCCAAAAGTAAGTACCGGTTCTGGTACCACACCAACGACCTGGGCACAAGACGCTGCCGTTGTTGCAGGTGTACCGCTCATTACTTCAGGTACGACCTACACCCACGATGAGGTACTTTACCGTCATGCGACAACTGCCGTTGTAGGTTGGTTTGAAAGCACCGATGCTACCACTAGCGATACTTCAATGGTTGCGTTAGGTCCATGGGGAATGAACTTAGGTGATATCAATCCTTTGGGTAATGCTTATGCCGCTGGTGATATTTACGGAACACGTTATACTCCTTTCCAGTTCCATATCGAAAAACCGACACTTCCTTTTGATGCCGATTTCAGCGTGGCAACAATCATTTGGGAACTGCGTCAAGACGGTTCTGGCGATTACGATTACATCAATGGTGTTGTTACACACATTGACTAAATCATAACAACTTTAAAAAAAGCCTCGCAGGAAACTGCGGGGCTTTTTTTATTTTGTCACGATGCAACTACTTCTATCCTTATTGTTCTCGTTTTCGTTTACCGTAGAACAGCCTCAAAGCGAGATTCCTAAAAACGGAACCTACATATACGAGGTGGCCTTTGCGGAATGGAGCGGCAGAACCATGGGCGATGAAGTCGTCGTCATTCTCAAGGACGGTCACATTACCCTCAAAGTATCTAAAAACAGTAATATCCTATGGATGGGTGCTACGCCCGGTGATGTCATTGAAGAAGGAACGCTTCGCAAGCACCAAAGCGGCGTATGGATCATCAGCAATGATGAGAAAGACGTATCTCTCGAAGAGATTGGTGGGTGCACGGGAGGGCCTACCGTCATAGATTTCGACAAACAAACGATCGAAATGTGTTAAACAAAAAAGCCCCGCTAAGAGCGGGGCTTTTTGCTGGGGAAAATCCAAATTACTTTCTGCGCTGCGACCTGCTTAAATTCTGTTGGCGCTGCATATCTTCTAATCGAGCCTGAAACTTGCTCTTCTTTTTCTCGCCTTTAGGCTGTGCCTTTTTAGCTTCAATTTTCGCTAGAATAGCTTCATCATTTACACTCTTACGAATACCCCATTGCATACCAAAGGTCACAATGTTACTCAAGAAGTAGTAGTAGGTCAGACCTGCCGGATAGCTGTTCAATACGAACATAAACATCAAAGGCATTAGATACATGATCACCTGCATTTGCTTCATTTGCTCACTCGAGCCTGTTCCCGCAGTCATCTGCTGATTCATTCTAGTGTAAAGAATGGTTGATGCAGTCATCAACAGCGTAAATATCGAAATATGATTACCGTAGAAAGAACTGATCAATGGTATGTGTTGATCCCACGATATCAAGGCATCGTAAGTACTCAAATCTGTTGCCCAAAGGAAACTCTCACCACGTAATTCAATCGATGCCGGGAAGAATCGGAACATTGCAATGAGGATTGGCATTTGAACAATCACCGGTATACAACCACCTAATGGGTTCACACCGGCTTCTCTATACAGCCCCATTTGCGCCTGCTGCTTTGCAACAGCATCCTTCTCGCCAAATTTTTTATTGATTTCTTCCAGCTGTGGCTTCAGAACACGCATTTTCGCCATCGAACGGTACGATGCAAAAGTTAAAGGCGACATTGCTCCTTTAATGATAAGTACCATGATGAGAATGATCAAACCGTAACCTAGGCCATATCCTTCGAGCCAATTAAAAATTGGTACGACGACGCCTCGACCAATCCAACCAAAGATTCCCCAACCGAAATTAATCACCTTTTCGTAGCCTTGGTCGTAGTCTTTGAGGGTCTGGTAATGATTTGGGCCAATATAAAATGTAAACGGCAACGTATAAGAACCATCAACAGTAGTATTCAAAGTGGCTGTGCTCGAGAATTTTTTAACGATACTCTCGTCTTCATCGCCTCCATTAACAGTAGCTGCTTGCACCTCAGAGAACCCAGCTTCAGGATGAGCAATGAAGGAAAAGAAGTGCTGCTTTTGAGCAAGCCAATCCACGCCGCCCAATGCTTCACTATCGTCACCACCGCGCCCACTCATGTTTTCAATATCTCCGTCCTCAGTGACTTTGTAGGAATACGTGGAATAAATACGCTCATTACTAATCCCTTTCTCCGTGCGCATGGCTGTGCGTTCCCAGAACAATTCCGGCTTACCTGCAATACCTGCATCGCCACTAACAACCCAAGAAAAATCAAAACCATTTTCAGGGAGTGTGATACGAACTTTAGTAGATCCATCTGTTAGAACAACACCAGATGACGTTTGAGCATCTATTATAAATCCTTTTTGACCTAGACTTTCTGCACCGGGTAAAATCAAATCCATTGTCTGATTTTCATTCACCAAATACAGCGGCAGACTATCGTAGGTTTGATAATCCTTCATCTGTGCAGAAATCATCCTTGCGCCCTGAGTGCTGAAGGTCAATTTTAAATCGTTGTTCTCAACAACAAATTCTTCTGCAACGAAACCATTGCTATCAAGTTCTTCCGCACTTACGACCGCTGTTTCATCTAGAACAACAAGATCAGATTCGTTAACACTTTCCAGTGCCTCCTCTACTACAGGCTCTAGTGGTTCTTCGGGGGCATTTTTACTTTGCCACCATCCGAACACGCCCATGATGGCAGCGATCAGTACAAAGCCAATAATTTGGTTTTTATCTAGCCCTTTATTTTGGTTTTCCATGTCCTATTTATTTTGATGGAATTCGTCACATGCCTTCACGAATGCAACAAAAAGTGGATGCGGCTTTACAACCGTACTTTTATATTCTGGGTGGTATTGCACACCAACAAAGAAGGGGTGATTTTCTACCTCAACGATTTCAACTAAGCCACTTTCTGGATTAATACCCGTCGCCTTTAAACCCGCATTGGTCAAAACCTCCTTAAAATCATTATTAAATTCATAACGGTGGCGGTGACGCTCAGTAATGTGTGCTTCACCATAAGCCGCTCTTGCAATAGAGCCTTCAACGAGATCACATTTCTGTGCACCCAATCGCATTGTACCGCCCATATCAGTAATGTGCATTTGCTCATCCATGAGCGCGATCACAGGCTTATCCGTCTTCGGGTCTACTTCTGTTGTATTTGCATTCTTGTATCCCAATACATTTCTTGCATATTCAATAACTGCAGCTTGCATCCCATAACAGATACCGAAGTATGGAATCTTATTTTCCCTAGCATATTGCACGGTTGCTACTTTACCTTCAAAACCGCGCTCACCAAAACCTGGAGCGACTAATACCCCATCCAATCCTTTGCAGGTGTTTGCCGCATTTTTCTCTGTCAGGTGTTCTGAATGAATCCAACGGATTTTAACCTCAACTTCATTGGCTGCTCCAGCATGAATAAAGGCCTCCGTAATGGACTTGTAGCTCTCTTTAAGTTCGACGTATTTGCCGATCAAGCCAATTTCCACCGTACGCTTTGGGTACTTTAAGCGACTCAAGAAATCGAGCCACTTATCCAAATCTGGCTGTTGTTTTGATTCTAGGCCGAAGTAATCCAAAACCACCTCATCTAGTTTCTCTTTATACATCATCACGGGTACCTCATAAATAGTACTGGCATCGCGTGATTCAATTACATTTCTGGGGCGAACATTGGTAAACAACGCTAATTTTCTTCTAATATCTTCATCAATAGAATGTTCCGCGCGACACACCAAAATATCAGGCTGCACACCACTTTCAAGTAACGTTTTTACGCTATGCTGTGTAGGCTTAGTCTTTAATTCACCTGTCACTGCTAAGAATGGCAACAAGGTCAAATGCACCACCATACAATCGCGCTCCATTTCCCATTTCAATTGACGAACACTTTCGATGTAAGGCACCGCCTCAATATCACCCACCGTTCCGCCTATCTCTGTGATTACGATATCGTAATTTCCAGTTTCGCCAAGAATCTTAACTCTACTCTTTATCTCGTCGGTAATGTGTGGAATAACCTGAACGGTCTTCCCTAAATAATCCCCACGGCGCTCCTTATCTATCACGCTCTGATAAATACGACCTGTGGTGACATTATTTCCCTGTGAGGTAGGCGTCCCTAAAAAACGTTCGTAATGACCTAAATCGAGATCCGTCTCTGCACCGTCTTCAGTAACGTAACATTCTCCGTGTTCATAAGGGTTCAATGTACCTGGATCCACGTTGATATAAGGGTCCAATTTCTGAATGGTCACCCGGTAACCGCGCGCTTGCAGAAGTTTCGCTAAAGAAGCGGAAATGATCCCTTTACCCAGAGAAGATGTTACACCACCGGTAACAAAGATGTATTTAGTACTTGCCATAGTTCATTTGAAACAGGGCAAAAGTACCTCTTTTCTCGCCCAATTAAAAGGAGAAACTACAGCTAATCGTAGGCATTATTGGCAATTGATTCACACGCTCGGCCTCGACACGGTCGTAATAGAAGATGTTTTCGCGGTTATACATGTTTGTTGCACCCACTGCAGCCTCCATAGCGCCGTATTTCCAATCACCAGAATATTTTAGACTCGCATCTAATCGATGGTAGGTAGGCAATCGATTGCTGTTTAATGCACCGTATAATACCGATGGGTCTCCATTCGCTGTGGTATAGTCAAAATTGATATCAGGATTGCCTAAAGGGTCAAGAAAATCTATTCCTGGATAATAGCCTTGGGTTGGGGTGAACGGAAAGCCTGTACCCAAATTCCAACGAACACTAATGTACCATTGCTCTTTAGTACCCAGTTTTGCATTTCCGACTAGGTTCAAATTATGACGACGGTCAAAGTTGGGTGCATAGACTTGAACACCATCATCACGTCGCACCTTACTCCATGCATAGACCCCCCAGAAATAATAGCGCCCTTTTTCATATTTCAATACCGCATCGTATCCAAACGCCCATCCGTGCTCAACGATAAAATCCTTGCGTAAAATTTCAGGACGATCGCTGTAGACAGGAACGTCATCGTATAACTTATTGCGGTTGACATTCGTGATTTGAGAAAAATCCTTCAAATACGTCTCTAAATTAAGATCCCAGTGATCACCTAAATCGTATTCAAACCCGCCAACCACATGCGTCGCTTTTTGCAGTTTAGAGGTTATGGGATTGTCTCTAAAATTTTCCGGAAGATCTGTGGCACCCGATAAAAAACCATAAAACAAATTCACAACATCACGGTCAGAATTTGCTGCCACCAGGTTCTGACTGTACAGCCCACCAGATGCCTTAAACCGGAAGTCTTCCGTTATACTGTACTTCACACCGAGTCTTGGCTCAACACTCAGTTCAGAAAGCGAACCGTAGTAATGTAAACGCAGACCTGGCTCTACGATCAATAGGGTCCCGACATGGCGGTAATTAAAATAACCGCCTAACTCCGTGGTACTTTCCTGTTGGTTGAGGCTTAATCCTAGGCTATTTGTAAAACTGAAATCTGTTGTATAGCCAATCAAATCAATCCCATATTTGGCTTCATCTGCCTTTCCAATGAAATAAGTGAAGTCTAAGCCACCGTTGAAACCGTTTATGGTCGAATTCCGGGGTTGATCTGGATTTTCAGTGCTCTCAATATAATATTGGCTTTGCGCAAAATCGCCTTGAATCAATGTTGCTGAGGCAGGCGGTATTACCGTGAAATTAGCCCCGTACCCCCAACTGTTCCACTGTAAACCTTTCGTTGAATCTAACAAGACCGCATCTGAAAAATTAAACGCCTTGGCACTTAGTTTAGATCCATTATCCGTTTGCGTTGTGAACTTACCATAGAGGTCATTAAAGGTGAAAGGCAGTCCACCGAAACGTGTTTCAACATAAGGATAGAAAATGGGAGCAGCTTGACGTAAATAGCTCGTTTTACCGGAAAGGAAAATACTGTTGTTTGCCAATCCGTTTTTCCCTTTTGGTCCTATTGGCGCTTCCACCAACAGTTTACTCATGTACGTCGAAGAATATAACTTCCCGATAATGTCCTTTCGGTTACCGTCTCTAGTTTTAATATCCATCACTGATGAATTCCGAGAACCGTACTCAGCACCGAATCCAGCAGTATATACCTTCGCACTTTGCAAGACATCCGTATCAAAAACAGAGAAAAATCCTATGCTGTGAAAGGGATTGTAAACAATCATTCCGTCCAGCAAAACCAGGTTTTGAATGGGAGCGCCGCCACGAATATAGAGCTGACCACCTTGGTCCCCTGTAGTAACGACCCCCGGTAAGACGGCAATAGCTTTCATTAAATCTGGATCGCCCCCCGCCGAGAAGGTTTCGATAGACTTTGGATTCAGCGTCACTACCGCTGTATTCACCTTAATTTTTTTCTCCGCACGCTCAATATTCAAATCAACCGTGTTAAGCATTTGGGTGGACTCTTGCAGATAGACCTTAATCGTAGTCGGTTTATTATTGTAAATACGGGCCTCTAGCGTGGTTGATTCAAAACCTAAAAAAGAAACTGTGACCTCTTGAAGACCCACCGGTACTTTATTTACCTGGAAATACCCGTCAAGATTCGTCATTGCCCCGACATTCGCACCTTCAATAATAATATTTGCATAAGGCACAGGCTCCGCACCTCCTTCGGCATAAACAAAGCCACGAAGCATCTGTCCTTGGGCATAAAGGCTAATTTGTGCAAATAGGAAAAGGAAGAGGAGTCTAAATTTCATAGTGGGATTCTTGCTGCAAAAATAAGGCCTAAAGCGCACACCGAATCAACCATTCCCGCAGATGTTCATACTCCCCTGAAGACGAACGTATTACTCCTTTACATTTTCGATCAAAAACCAACAATTCCTCGAGCATAATATGCGCATGTTCGACCGAATAATGACGAGCGGCTAAACTAAATTGTTTCAAAAAGTAAGGATGGACCTTCAGCGCAGTAGCGATCTGTTTTTCATTTTTCCCTTTGAGGCTGTGGTATTGAATGAGGTTATTGACGAAGTTGAACAAGATTCCAGTAATCATCTGCACCGGATGTTCTTTCGCGTTTTTACTGAAAAAGTGGACAATTTTAAATGCCTTAGCCACATCCCTAGTGGCAATTGCCGCAACCAATTCAAAATTATTATAGTCTTTCGAAATACCTATATGACGTTCGATATCTGCGGCCGACAAACTGCGTGCATCACCCATAGCAACGTGCAGTTTGTTCACCTCATTGTGCAGTCGACTCAAATCTGTACCGACCTGCTCTGCCAAAGCAGCAACAACAGCAGGTGCAGCGGTAAAGCCTTTAGCGGATAAGCGTTGCTCTAACCATGGGATTACCTGATAATCGCGCAACGGGTCAGACTCTAAAAAAACTGTTTTCGCCTTGATTGCTTTACCTGCCTTAGAACGTTTGTCCAATTTTTTATGCATGTGCCCAAATGCCAAAACAGTGGTTGGCTGCGGTTGCTCAAGATAAGCGGCCAAAAGTTCCCAATCGGACGCCTTCAAATGCTGCGCTTCCTTTACAAGGACTACCATGCGTTCACTCATCATTGGGAAACGCTTCGCCTCCTCTAAGATTTGTAACATGTTAGTATCCTTTCCATAAAGCACACTCTGATTAAAGCTACGCTCGGACTCATCTAAGAGTTCCTTTTCAATGATTTCCAGCAGTTGCTGGGCATAAAAAGATTCCTCACCAGAAAAAAAATATACCGGAGATAACTTCTTAGCACGCAGGTCTTTGACAATACTTTCGTAGCTGTAGGTTGCCATTAATCGTTGTGGTAAGGTTCGTTATTCAAAATAGTAAAGGCGCGGTAGATTTGCTCTAAAAATACAACACGAATTAGTTGGTGTGAAGTGGTCATTTCACTCATACTCAATAAACCGTTTGCTTTTTCATACATCTTGGGAGAAAATCCAAATGCACCGCCCACGATAAATACCAATCGTTTAGGTCCAGCATTCATCCATTTTTGCATTTGTTGAGCAAACCCGCGTGAGGTATAGCGTTTACCTTTTTCGTCGAGCAGTACCATCCAATCCCCCGGCTGAAAATGCTTGCGAAAGGCCTCAAATTCCAATTCCTTCAAAACCTCAGCCGTTCGCTTACCGCCTCCCTTAATGTCAGGCACAACAATAGTTTCAAAAGGCGAGTAATGTTTTAATCGACTTTCAAACTGAGCCATTCCTTCGGAGAGGTAGCGTTCAGAAGTTTTACCAATAACCAGAAATACAATCTTCATGAGCTACACAAAGATGCTAACTTGCATTGAGAAGCACACTTTTAAAATCGATTTTATGCCCCACGCTTTATGGACACCAAATTTTGATGATTTAAAGGCCCAATTTGATTTTGCCATTGCGGAAGATATTGGCGATGGAGATCATAGCGCCCTATCCAGTATACCTGCAGATCATCGCGGCAAAGCCCAGCTCATTATTAAAGAAGCAGGCGTTTTTGCAGGTGGCGCGTTGGCTACTTATTTGTTCAAATACCTGGATAACACTGCAACCGTTGAGCAGTTTATAGAAGACGGTGCGCTCGTGGAAAAAGGTACTGTAGCTTTGTTCGTTGAAGGGAATACGATCAAACTTTTGCAAAGTGAACGTCTTGTATTGAATTACCTTCAGCGGCTGTCCGGAATTGCTACTCGCACCTATTCGTATGCTGAAAAAATTAAACATACCTCCTGTACCGTTATTGATACTCGTAAAACCACGCCTGGACTGCGGTTATTAGAAAAATGGGCCGTGGCTTTAGGCGGAGGGGGTAACCATCGAATGGGGCTGTATGATATGGTGATGCTGAAAGATAACCATGTGGATTTTGCAGGCGGTATTAAAGCAGCAGTGGCACGGACCAAGGCCTACTTAGCGCAGACGAATAGAACGCTAGCCATAGAAGTAGAGACGAGAAATTTACAAGAAGTAAAAGAAGCACTTCAAGCCGGAGTTGATCGCATCATGCTTGATAATTTTACTGTTTCGGCAACAAAAGAAGCCGTTGAATACATCGCGGGTCGGACAGAAGTTGAAAGCAGTGGTGGTATAACTCGCCATACCTTAGTACCTTACGCCGAATGTGGAGTGGATTACATTAGCGTTGGTGCGCTGACCCACCATATTAAAGGATTAGACATGAGCTTAAAAGCGCTGTAACATGAAACTCTTAGCCAGCATAGAAAGCAACCTGAGAAAGGTAAAGCCACCTTTTTTCGACGGACTCTCTTTATGGGATATTTTGAGCTTTTTCGTTCGAGGAATCTATCAAGGGGCAATCACCTCGAGGGCCGGATCTGTTAGCTTTAGCTTTTTCCTTGCTTTATTTCCTGGCATCATCTTCATCTTTACCTTAATTGCCTACTTACCGCTCGATGTTTTTCAGGAAGAACTCTTTGGGATATTAAAGGATGTATTGCCAGAAAGTACGCATGTAATGGCGTTCGATGCGATCGAAGATGTCCTGACCATAAAGCGCGGCGGACTATTATCGGTCACCTTCATTGCGGCACTTGTTTTTGCCACCAACGGCACTTTAAGCCTTATCTCTAATTTGGGTATTAGCTACCACAACATCAATGTAAAGAACTTCTGGTCGCAGTATTTTTCGGCATTTCTGCTCACTATAGGCCTTACAGTGCTGATCATTATTGCTATAGTAGCGTTAATCTTTACGCAAGGTTTTACTGACTGGCTTGTGGAATTGGGCTATCTCGCACACTACGCTTCATTTGTCATTTACTGGGGTAGATTACTAGTGCTGCTGCTCACCATTCTGTTGGCCATATCGTTGGTGTACAACTATGGGCCCGTCCGCTCGCGGAATTGGCGCTTCATTTCTGCAGGCAGCCTATTAGCTACTTTTCTAATTATTAGTTCTTCGCAGGGGTTCAGTTTTTATGTTGAGCATTTTTCTACCTACAACAAATTCTACGGCTCCATTGGAACGCTATTGATCATGTTACTTTGGATCTATGTCAATGCCTTTGGACTCATCATTGGATTTGAATTAAATGCGAGTATCTCTGGTGCCCAGCAGCAAAAGGACCTAGATACGCCAGCATAAAAAAGCCCCGAGAAAACTCTCGAGGCTCTATCTTTATAGTATCTGCTAAACGAATTAGCGCATTAAAGTGAATTGCTGGTATTTGACGAATTCTACGCCGTCTACGTCACGGTACATAATTTGTGCAACGTAGACTCCTTCATAGCAGTACTTATCATTAAACGTTCCATTCCAGCCCGTATTAATGTCTTTACTGTGAAATAAGATGTTTCCGTCTCTATTATAAATCTGCATTTCGAAATAGGTAATGGCATTCGCTTTCACAAGATAAAAGTCATTCTTTGTATCGCCATTAGGTGTAAACGCTGAAGGTGCAAACACGGCAGCTACATCTCGTGGGTCGCGCAGCGTATCACAATCCGCTAAGGCAATGTATACAGTATCCGTACAATAGTATTTACAATACCCCGCCTCAACCACTACGGTATCGTCGCGAGAAAACGTTTTTTGATAAACGGAACCGCCCTGGGTGTTGCCTGAGGTGTTTGTCCAGCTGTATGCAAAGTTGAATGTCATTAATGGTCCACCCATTGTATTTACAGAGGGTGTTGTAGTGCCGTTAGGCGCAATAATTCCTGCTACACAATCTTCCCATCCGTCAGCATCGGTAAGCTCATTAAAGTCAAAATTTACTGCGAGCGTAGGGAAAGAGATAGGGTTCAAATGCGTACTCATGTATGTCTGAATGTCACCAGAGGCGCGTTCTTCATTCCAAATTCGGAATTCATCCATCTCTCCATTCAAATGCGTTGGATTTCCTGAAGTAGGACTTACTCCATAACCTAAAGTAATGTCGCCCGTGTGCGCTATATCACCACCAACACCAAAGTTTTTCGATGTTTCGAATCCACCGTCTATATATAACGTAGCTGTCGTTGTACCACGGTTCCACGTCACTGCTACGTGATGCCAATTACCGTCGTCTATTGAGGTAATGTTACCCGTCATCAAGTCGTACGCTCCGGCATTGTCTCTCGCTGCAAATCCAACATTTCCAGAGTTATCTTTCCAAATCGCCCAACCATGGCCTGCGGCATTTCTGTATACCGAGAGGTAATCAAGACCTGATGTAGAGTTTACCAAAACCCAGAATTCGACTGTAAAACTGGTGGTACCAAGATTAAACGCTGCGTTATTTGGTATCTCCAAATAATCGGATGCACCGTCAAACTGCAAGGAATTATTGGCCGTGGTACTGCGCGCAGCAACTACCTCTACTACCTCATCAGGACAAACAAGAAAGTCGTCTTGATCGACAGTAACGGTCATCACCTGAGCAAATAGCGCCGGTGAAAAAAATGCGAATAAAAGGAGAAGCCTATTCTTCATGAGTAACTGCTTGAGTTTCAAAAATAAGATTAAAAACCAATTGTTTGGCGTTCTGACCACTTAACTATTGAATTTCCATCCCAAGCCCAGTAAGATGGGACGGTTCGAGAACAATGCCTTGACCACAGCGCATAAGTGTTTGCCCCGGTTTCATCGACAATTAAAAGGTCATTTTCTTCTAAATCCCCCGGTAGATTTTTTTTGTGCGCTAAATAGTCGCCTGCAAAACACAACGGACCGGCGATATCAAACGGTCGTTCTTCGCCTTGACGCAACACCCCTTCTGCAGAAACTACAGCTAGCGGGAACGGTCGTGCCCTTGTATAGGCGTCTCTCATAAAGAAATCGGCGCCCAAGTGGATAAAAACGCGATCGGGCCGAACCACGTATTCAATGGCACTAATAGCGAATCCAGCCGGCGCATGTACCCATTGACCAAATTCTGTCACTAATTTGAATGAGGTGCCGCGAAACACTTCTTGCACCATAGCGCCATATATGGACATCTTCGTCTGAGCCTGTAAGGGCTCTGAAGGCAGTCCACCACCAATGTCAAGTGTGTTAATTTTACCCGGGGATTGAGTATTTATGGCAATCGCAACTTCACGCAAGCCAATCAATGCCTCCTTTTGAGCGTCTAGATTCTGCATCTGAGATCCACTATGAATGTGCAATGCATTCACCGGGTAGTTTAAAGCGGCTTGAATAAGATCTGATTGCTGTGAAATGGGCACGCCAAATTTGCTTTCGTTTTTGCTCACATCGAACATTTCAGGGGAACCTGCATGTACTTGCGGATTGATACGGATGCCCAAAATGCAGGTCGCATCTGAGGGAAAACGCTTTAATTCCGCGAGAGTGTTTACATTGACCAGCATTCCTTTTTCGTAAGCCACCTCAGCAATTTCATGGCGTGTTTTTACAGGAGAATCAAAAATGATTTGATTCACTGGACAACCAGCAGCCTTGGCTCTTCTCACTTCTTCAATGGAGGCTGCTTCCAAACCATAACCGAACTCTACGAGCGTACGTAGCAGTTGGGCATGGGGATTCGTTTTAATAGCAATACTGTGTTGCATACCGGGCATAGCCGCACTTAAGTGCGCCAAGCGGGCTTTCAATCGAGGAAGATGTGTGACGATAGCCGCTGTATCTTCCCGACCTAATTGCGGCAATAGCGACTGAACCGCTGGTAATATAGACGTATTATTTTCCACTAAACATGTCTTGCGCAACGGCCTCAATGATGTTAATCAATCGGTAATCATTAGTTAAGTCAACGGCGTCTTTTTCTAAGAACGCGCGAACCGTGTAGGCGCCTATGGCCAATCGAATGAAACTCTTTTCGCCATATTGAACGGGCTGCCCAAAGAACACAGTGTCCTTCCCGCCAATAAAACCTTCATGTTTGGAGGTGGTAATGGCTTTGAATAGGGCTTTTAACTGCTCATTGTCTAATGCACTTCCGTTCACCCAAACTTGGAAAGAGATAATGGACATGTTCGTCTTTAGTTGGTCCGGCATGAGTTTGAACGAATCCGACGTTTCGAGTTTACTCATGACACCCATGGCCCAGCGCGAAATGATATTATCTGTCTGCTTTGTTGACCAATAGCTGTAGGCGGACATCTCGTCCAGCGCTATTTCCCAACGCAAACGCAACGCTTTATTTTCCTTTTTAGGTAAATGTTCACGCATGTTTTCCATGAACCACGGCACATCGTAAGCACTAAATAGTTTGCCATAAGGCTCGATAATGCTTGCATCGACCTGCTTTAATCGCTCACTCCACTTACGCGGCACAAGCATGGCGGCACAGAAAGGCGGCGCTTGGAAAAACTTACTACCAGTGAGCATCACCATCACGCCCTTTTCGAGTAGATCGTGGATGAGCGAATGATCAACACGGAATTGGCACAGATCGACCACCCACATGGTTTCACTATCGGTATCAATAACGTTTAAGTCATCCTTAATTCCTGATTTCGAACCAAAAACTAAACTTCCCACTACCGAAGCATCCGGATTGTTTGCAATAAGCTCATGAATGGCTGTAGTGCGGTCTAGAATATTCCCATCCGCATCTCTTGCATCGAGGTAATGCACTTCAGAGGTGTTGTTTGAATCAACGAAGGCTCCTTTTTCAATTTGATCTCCGAATTGATTGTAATTCGCGTAGAATCTAGTTTCGCTCGCAAACTTCGATCCCGAACCCAACTCTTCTGGGCAACTCACAATGTTCAGCAAACGTTTGTCGGGATTCAACATCATTTGGAACATTAAAGGATAGTAGACTAAATCTGATCCCGATGGCGCAAAGAACACATCAAAAGGATCTTTGAACTCACTCTGTACTAATGCACGAAGACGGTTGGCCTGATTTTCAAGTAAATTCTCGTAGCTCAACTCATCGTATTTGCCTAAAAACGCTTTAGCAACGTTGAAAGAACGACGTGTTAAGACATTTGCTGTACAAGAACCGCGTTGAAATAGAGATTCAAATTTGACGGGGTTCAAATGGTATTTGTTCAAGCCACTTTCCGGTAAAATGTGAACACGCTCATCGCAGCCTTGCGTAAGCAGTTCTTCTATTTCATTTTTACCGATGGTGTTCGCGGGTTGATCGTTCATTATTTCGAATTCTAATTGGAATACCGAAAATACGCACGAATGCTAGCATAATCAACGTATTAAGTCGGTATTATTCCACAACTTTTGCTAGCTTGGAGTCCCGATTCAAAAAGCTATTATGGATTTCAAAAATTACCTACCTGTACTCAAGACCTGGATCTTACCAATGGTTATTCTATTGAGTATCAACGTTGCCTTCTTAAGCCCAGCCTATTTTAATGGCGATGTATTGGATCAAGACGATATTAAATTGGGCTATGCGAAAAGCAAAGAAATCCGCGATTATCGCGCGGAAACAGGCGAAGAAGCCCTTTGGACAAATGCAATGTTTAGCGGTATGCCTGCTACGCAGATCAGCACAAAATACGACGGAAATATCTTCCAATATTTAACAGATGTCGTACGCGGTATCGGCGGCACCAACTCCTCTACTTACATCTTATTCTATCTGATGATTGCGGCATTTATTGGCTTGCGAGGTATGGGTGTCAACCATTGGCTTAGCACCATTGGCGGATTTGCTTATGGATATTCGGGCTTTTTCATCATTGGTTATGCGGCAGGTCACAACGCAAAAGTGAACACGGCCGCCTTTATACCCTTGATGATTCTAGCGCTCTTGTTGATTTTGGAAAAGAAAAATTGGCGCGCCTTCATTCTCATGGCGGTTTTTGCAGGTTTGAGTATACATCGAAATCACTTTCAGATCACCTATTATGCAGGTTTGTTTATGGCTATAATTTGGTTGGTTTACCTTATTCAGTATGCAAAGGAAAAGGCTTTACCCACTTTCGCGAAATACACAGGATTAATAGCATTGGCGGGTGTATTGGCTATCGGTCCAAACATTGCGAATATTTGGTCCACTAAGGTGTACACCTCCGAGAGTATGCGCGGTGGGAAAAGCGAACTCACCCAAAAGAATCAAAACCAAGGTGAAGGCGGATTATCTTACGACTACGCTATGAGCTGGTCTACAGGCATCTACGAAACGGTGGCTATGGTCATTCCGAATGCAGCCGGTGGAGGCATGATGGTCGATTACAGTGAAAAAGGCACCGAAACTTTTGATCAGTTGGTCAAAGCCTTCCGCAGCCAAGGAATGAATGCAAAGAATGCCGAACAACAGGCGAATCAATACATGGGAGCAGCCTTCATGCGTTGGACCGGCGAGAGTATGGGCAACGGTGCCTATTATGTTGGTGCCGCAATCTTTTTTCTTTTCTGCCTCGCCTTTTTCGTGATCGGTGGCGCAACAAGACAATGGGTCATTGCCTCTGGAGTTTTCTTTGTGTTAATGAGCTGGGGGTCGAATTTAAATTGGTTCAACTCGCTCCTTTTCAACTACCTACCGCTTTACAATAAGTTCCGTGTCCCTTCTATGGCATTGACTATACTCTTTTTTACCGTACCGTTTTATGGCATTCTAGGGCTGAACCAATGGTATACACTCGATAAAAAGATGCGTTTTGAAGCACTGAAAAAAGGATCACTCTTGTTTGTTGGATTTATTCTTTTATTCGGCCTATTAGCGCCATTCGTCATGAATCTTGAGACGGCTAGAGACAGCCAGTTCGCCCAGCAAGGTTTTAGTATTGACCAATTAGTGGGCGACCGCCGTAGCTTAGCCACCTCTTCTGCCCTAGCCTCTTTAGGCTTCGGTTTACTCACCGCTACTGCACTCTACTTTTTCCACAATGGGAAACTTAAACTTGTAACGAGTGCAGCTATTATTGGAGGTGTTGCTTTGTTAGACCTGGGACTTTTCACCACGGATCAGATTGAGCGCGAAGATTTCTTGAGTCAACGTCAATGGGAAGCACAGTATGCACCTACCGCAGCGAATCAAGCCATTAGCCAGGACAAGGACCCACATTTCCGAGTTTGGAACGCCACCGTTGGATTGACCAATGACAGCTATACCAGTTATCATCACAAAAGTGTTGGGGGTTACCACGGTGCGAAATTGCAACGTTATCAGGATTTGATTGACAACCAATTGAATCAACAAAATATAGCGTGCTTCAGTATGCTGAATGCTAAATACATCATAACGCAGGGGCAAAATGGACAACCGCAAGCCCAACGTAATCCAGATGTCTGTGGCAACGGCTGGTCCGTTCAATCTATTCAAATGGTACCCAATGCAGATGCAGAGATGGCTGCTTTAACGGATTTCAATCCTAAAAGTACCGCTATCGTGGATGCGCGCTATTCAGAATACTTGGGAGGCAAATCTAATTTCGCACCTGCAAAAGTGCGCTTAACCAGCTATGATCCAAAGCATATAACCTACGCTACCGAAGGTGGTGATGCTTTCGTCGTATTCTCAGAATTGTTCTATGAAGGATCCGGAAATGACTGGCAAGCCTACCTAGATGGAGAACCCGTAGAACACATACGTGTAAACTACCTACTGCGCGGTCTTACTGTACCTGCAGGTAAACATGAAGTGGTTTTTGAATATGCACCGAAATCACATTACACGGGCCAGAAAATCAATTATGCTGGATCCGGAATTATTTTGCTTTTACTCTTTTGGATGGGCTACAAGCAAATCACTGAAGGAAAGAACGACTAACGCGATTAAGAAAATACAGTGCCTAAACAAGCCGCCCGTTGGGCGGCTTTTTTGATGCCTTAGTTTCTCAATATTTCTTGCAGTAGGCGTTTGGCTTGAACATCCCGCGCATAGGATCGGACGGCGGATGGATCGGTGCGCGGTGCATCTTCTTCTTTCATTCGACGCACGTAGGAGGCAATGGCTTGTACTTCTTTGTAATCGAACACGGCGCCTGCGGCTGTACTTTGTATGATTTGAGCGGCATCTCCTTCAATAGGGCCAAGGCCTAAAATCGGGTTTCCCGCACCCAAATAATCAAACAATTTCCCGGGGACGTGTCCCGTTGCGCTCGATACATTTGGCAATAAAAATAGCATCAGATGACAATCGAGCAGGCGCTGGTTTAATTGGGCCTTAGGAACATATTCCTCGAAAGTAACCTCGACGTGGCTCTCCAATGCTTCCAGCGTCTCGCGACTTTGCCCGTCCCAAGAACCTACAACACGCAGGTTCATTTCAAAATCTAGAGAGTTCAAAGCAGCAACCAATTCATCACAAGGGTATTGTGCCGCCAATGTACCGGCATAAAGCAATGTGAATTTTGCAGGTCGTTGAGGAACTAATGCACTAAAGTCTTCTGGATCAAAACCATTGGTTAAGGTATGTACGCTGCCCTTCTTCAAGCCGCCTTTTTGTTCGTACAAACCGCTCCAGCTAGGACTGACGCTGATCAACGCATCGCAAGTCACAAATACCTTGCGCTCTAAACCCCGCTCATACCATCGGGTTAATGCCGTTGGATAAAACTTACGGTAATAATAAATATCCGTCCATGGATCCCGGAAATCTGCGGTCCAATGCACACCAAACCGTTCTTTTAGCTTTAAGCCTACTAATTGCGTACTGTGTGGTGGCGATGTCGTAATCCAATGCCTTACCTCGTGCGTCTTTATGATTTCTGCTGCAGCCTTGAAGGCATGTGAATTCCAACCTTTACGCGCATCGGGGACAAAGAAATTACCTCTGATGAATCGGGCAAATTTCTGAATGAAACTTACTTTCGCATCCTCACCAGAGAACCCACTAAAAGGCACAGACTTCTTACCTGTAACTTTTTTATATGCCCCAAATTTCTCCGACGTACCGGTTCTAAAAACTTGAATACCTGAAGCAACGTCTTGAAGTAAACCTTCATCGCGCAAAGGGTACGTCGCTTTTTCTGCATAGACGGTCACCACATACAACTGGACACCTTCACGCGCTAGATACTTACTTAGCTTCAACCAGCGCTGAACCCCAGGGCCACCAGCAGGCGGCCAATAGTAGGTGATGATACCGAGCTTCATCTACTTCTTTTTCTTGTTATCCTTGACCTCGACATAGTCGACATATTCGCCTACATCTTTTGGAATCTTACTTGATGAAGCTTTCTTTCCTTTCGGCTCTTTCTGCTTCTGAGCAGTCTTAGGATTCGAACCGCTTCTACCTCCAAAAAAACGGTCCAGCCATCTAAAGATGAGCCAAGCAAGAATGGTAAGTGATAAAAAACGAAACATGGTGAAAATTTTTGTCAAGATAAAAAGAATCCCGGCGCCTTTCGGCGCCGGGATTTTAAAGCATGTCTTTATAATACCATTAGCGACTCAGGTACAAGCTGCGTTCGCTGTGTAGCTTTTTGAACACCGGATCCTTCAAATCTTTAATGAAATGAATTTTCTCACCGGTTGATTTCATTTCAGGCCCCAATTTCTTATTGACGTTAGGGAATTTACTGAACGAGAAGACAGGAATTTTAATCGCGTATCCTTCGAGGTGCGGGTTGAAATTAAAGTCTTTTACTTTCTTCGTTCCAAGCATAACCTTCGTTGCATAATTCACGTATGGCTCTCCGTAAGCTTTACAGATAAACGGAACGGTTCTGGATGCACGTGGATTTGCCTCGATGATGTAAACCACATCGTCTTTGACTGCAAACTGGATGTTGATGAGCCCTTTCGTTTCAAGTGCTTTTGCAATATTCACGGTATGCTCTTTAATTTGCTGCATTACTAGCGGACCTAAATTGAATGGAGGCAGCACCGCCGAAGAATCTCCAGAGTGAATACCACAAGGTTCAATGTGCTCCATAATCCCAATAATGTATGCATCTTCACCGTCACAGATGGCATCAGCTTCCGCTTCAATTGCCCCGTCTAAATAGTGATCTAGTAGCACTCTATTGCCCTCAAACTCTTTGAAGAGGTTAACCACATGGCGCTCCAACTCTTGCTTGTTGATAACGATTTTCATTCCTTGACCACCCAATACATACGACGGACGGACTAGAATCGGGAAACCTAATTCGTCAGAAATATCCAATGCTTCATCTGCTGTTGTCGCAACGTCAAACTCTGGATAAGGAATATTGATTTCTTTTAATAGGTTCGAGAAACGACCACGGTCTTCAGCCAAATCCAGTGCTTGATAAGAAGTGCCTATGATTTCTATTCCGTAACGACTGAGTTTCTCTGCCAATTTCAATGCAGTCTGTCCACCCAACTGAACAATGACTCCGCGTGGCTTCTCGTGCAAAATAATATCGTAAATGTGCTCCCAGAAAACAGGCTCAAAGTATAGCTTATCCGCGGTATCGAAATCTGTACTTACGGTTTCTGGGTTACAGTTGATCATGATGGTTTCATACCCCTCTTCACGAGCAGCAAGCACGCCATGAACACAAGAATAATCGAATTCGATTCCTTGTCCAATTCTGTTTGGCCCAGAACCTAAGACAACAATTTTCTCTCTTTCTGTAACAACACTTTCGTTTTCGATCATTTCCACCCCATCCACTGTGGTGTGTGGCATCTCGAAAGTCGAATAATAGTACGGCGTCTGCGCAGGGAATTCCGCCGCACAAGTATCTACTAATTTCCAAACACGATTGATGCCTAAATCTGTTCGCTTCGTATGAACCTCGCTCTCAAGCGCATTGACCATATGAGCAATCTGACGATCCGCGAAACCTTTCATTTTAGCCTCTTGAATGAGCTCTTTAGGCAAGGAGTTTAGATTGTGCTTTTCAATCTCAGACTGGACGCGTGCCAAATCTTCAATCTCCTTCAAGAACCACATATCGATTTTCGTGATGTCGTAAATGGTTCTCAATGGAATGCCCATTTGAATCGCGTCGTAAATAACAAACAAACGGTCTGAAGATGCATATTCCAATTTGTGCAAAATGGTGTCGTGATCGGTCAATCCTCTTCCATCCGCACCTAATCCGTTGCGCTTAATCTCTAAGGACTGCGCCGCTTTGTGCAATGCTTCTTGGAAGCTGCGGCCGATCCCCATGACCTCTCCTACAGCTTTCATTTGAATACCAAGGCGTGTATCAGCACCTTCAAATTTTTCAAAATTCCAACGTGGAATCTTTACGATAACGTAGTCTAAGGTGGGCTCGAAGTACGCTGTGGTTGTTTTAGTGATTTGATTGTCCAATTCATCCAAAGAATAACCAATCGCTAATTTTGCCGCTACTTTAGCAATAGGGTATCCCGTTGCCTTGGACGCTAATGCAGACGATCGACTTACACGTGGATTGATCTCGATAGCGACAATGTCCTCTTTTTCATCTGGACTCACTGCAAACTGAACATTACATCCACCCGCGAAATTTCCAATACTCCGCATCATTTTAATGGCCATATCGCGCATTTTCTGATAGGTAGTATCGCTCAATGTCATTGCCGGCGCAACCGTAATAGAGTCCCCCGTATGGATACCCATAGGGTCCATGTTCTCAATGGAACATATGATAATGATGTTGTCGTTTTTATCGCGGAGTAGCTCAAGTTCGTACTCTTTCCAGCCGAGCAACGCCTTATCTATCATTACCTCATGAATAGGGGAAATCTCTAAACCGCGGCTAAGTGCTGTATCAAATTCTTCTTCAGTGTGCACGAATGTCGCACCTGCTCCACCCAGCGTAAATGAAGCGCGTACACAAAGTGGAAAGCCAAACTGTTGAGCGGTCTCCTTGCCGCGCAAGAACGACTTTGCTATTCTCGAGGGAGCCATAGGAATATCGATGGTCTCCATAAGTGCGCGGAATTCCTCGCGGTCTTCAGTGATATTAATAGCATCGATATCTACACCAATAATATCTACTTTATGCTCACTCCAAACCCCTTGTTTATCAGCATCGATACATAAATTCAATGCCGTTTGACCACCCATTGTAGGCAATACGGCATCAATATCGGGATGCTTTAGAAGAATCTCCTCAATACTCTCCACCGACAGCGGCTTTAAATAAATGTTATCCGCGATGACCTCATCAGTCATGATAGTCGCTGGATTTGAGTTGATTAGGGTAACAATGATTCCCTCTTCTCGAAGGCTTCTTGATGCTTGTGATCCAGAATAATCAAATTCACAAGCCTGGCCAATAACTATAGGACCAGATCCAATAATGAGTACGTGATTGATGGAAGTGTCTTTCGGCATGTGCTTTCTAAGATTTGTACAAAGTTAGGTGTGGTTTGGGCCAAAAAAAAGGTGTTGCTTTCGGCAACACCTATATCTTATTAAAAGGTTTTTAACATGTATTAACCTTTGTAATTTCCTTTATCACTAACAGTCAAACGCTTGCGACCTTTAGCACGGCGAGAAGCCAATACTTTGCGTCCGTCGAACGACTCCATTCTTGAACGGAATCCGTGCTTGTTTCTGCGTTTTCTATTACTTGGCTGAAATGTGCGTTTCATAACAATACTTTTTACCCTACTTGTTCGGGGCTGCAAATATAGAATAGAGTTTTGAAATCACAACTCCTGAAAATGAATTTTTAAAAAAATCAATACGGACTCGGACGTAAAGAATCCATAGATGGCAAAAATAAGCCTTCCTTCATAGGATTTTGCAAGGAGTACTACCTTTAATGCTTCAAATTAAACCACATGATAGACTTCTGGAACGCACGATATGCCGCAGCAGAATACGCCTATGGCACCGAGCCCAATGCATTTTTCAAGGCCCAATTAGACCAACTGACTCCAGGAAGGCTACTTTTACCCGCAGAGGGTGAAGGACGAAATGCCGTCTATGCAGCCAAGAAAGGCTGGGAAGTAGTGGCGTTTGACCAAAGTGACGCAGGTCAAAAGAAAGCATTGAAATTGGCAAAAGAAACGGGAGTATCACTTACCTATCTCATCAAAGACGCCATGGATTTTGATAGTAGAACAACTTTCGACGTCGTATTCTATGGCTTTTTCCATGTACCGCCAGACGCTTTAACACCCCTATACCATCATTTGAACACGTTTTTAAAACCCGGCGGCACGCTCCTACTGGAGGGCTTCTCTAAAAAGAATTTGGGTCGCGGTAGCGGTGGACCACAAAACGAAGCCATGCTTTTTACACCGGAAAGCATTTTTCACCTCTTCGATGACTTCACCACTCTTGAGGTTTGGGAAGAAGAGACAGTACTTAACGAAGGTCCTTTTCACCAAGGATCTGCAAGTGTTATTCGTGGCGTTTGCACCAAATAACTTCTGACCAATTAATTAGTTGTACATTTGCCGCACGAAAAGAGCGTCCATCTTTCCACGTAGGGTTAAATTTTAGTTTGGGAAGCGCTGACGTTCAAAGGGCGCACCCAGCGGTACTGGGCAACTAAAATTTGGCAGAGCCAACTCCATTTATGGAAACTTTTAAAGACAGTGGTCTACACCCTTCAATTGTGAAAGGCGTAGAGGCACTAGGGTTTGAAACACCTACACCTATTCAAAAGCTCAGTATTGAGCATTTACTGGAAAACGAAACTGATCTCATTGCATTCGCGCAAACGGGAACAGGAAAAACAGCAGCGTTTTCATTACCAATCTTACATAACCTCGATGCTGACGTACAGCATGTGCAGGCTATTATTCTGGCTCCGACACGCGAGCTGTGTTTGCAGATTGGTAATGATATAGCTTCTTACACGAAATTCATGAACGTTAAGGTGACCGCTGTTTACGGCGGGGCACCCATAACGAAACAGATTAAAGAACTTCAGGGTCGCCCACAAATAGTTGTGGGTACTCCAGGACGTACTTTAGATCTTATCCAGCGCAAGAAATTACGCATTGAAGATGTTCAGTTTCTAGTTTTGGATGAGGCTGATGAAATGTTAAGCATGGGATTCCAAGACGAATTGGACGCCATCCTAGCGAATACGCCAGAGCACAAACAAACCTTATGTTTTAGTGCAACTATGCCAGATGGCATGAAGCACCTCACCAAGAAATACCTTAATGATCCCAAGGAAATTTCAGCGGGAAAACGCAATATAAGTGCATCGAATGTAGCGCATGAACTCTACGTCGTGGGCTCGAAAAACACCTACGAGGCCATGCGTCGTATCGTGGATTTCAATCCGAACATGTACGGTATCGTATTTTGTAGAACGCGCCGAGAAACGCAGAGTATTGCTGAACAATTAGTTGGCGACGGCTATCGTGCTGAAGCCATTCACGGAGATCTCAGTCAGGCACAGCGTGATGACGTGATGAGTCGTTTCCGTCGTAAAAAACTAAACCTCATGGTAGCGACTGATGTTGCAGCCCGTGGTATTGATGTAAACGACCTTACCCACGTGATCAACGTGAACATACCTGATGATCCAGAGGTATATGTCCACCGTTCTGGACGCACGGGGCGCGCCGGCGCTAGTGGAATTTCATTAGTGATCACTCACGGTCGCAACATGAGAAAAGTTAAAAGTCTTGAACGCCTCATTGGCAAACAGTTCGAAGAAAAAACAGTGCCTAGCGGAGATGATATTTGTGGCATTAAAATGAAAGAGGCGATCGACGAAATCGTTAGCTACGAGCATACCACAACTATAGATCCGCAGCTTTTGGATGTAGCCATGGATAAATTGGCGCATTTAAGTAAAGCAGAATTGATCGAGCGCTTTGTAGGGCACGAAACATCTGTCATGCTCAGCCGATACCGTGGAGCGCGCGATATTAACGAGAAAGCTTCTAGTCCAAAAGAGCACGGAAAACGCGATCGTTCTACAGGAAGAGAAGAAGGATTTAAAACCGTTGTTATTGATTTAGGTTACCGTCAGAATGTTAACCCAAGCCGTATCATGGGTCTGATCAACGATGCCATGGAAGGAACGAAAGTGCGTATCGGTAAAATCGATATGGACAAAACTTTCACAAAAATAGATATCGAAGACCGTCATGCTGTAGAAGTTGCTGCACGTTTAAATGGTGCGAAAACAGGATCTTATGTAGTCAATTCGTACTTTGAGGAAGGCAGTAGTTCAACCAGAGCAGAGCGTCCATCTTATGGAGGCAGAGACCGCAGAGATAGTGGAGGTTATAAAGGAAAACGAAGCTTCGAAGGAGGCTCATATGGTAGAGACAGTCGTTCTAACGACCGTCCAGTGAGACGTGAACGCATTAGCGGCGAACGCACTGAGAGACGCGAGCGCTTTAGCAACGATAGAACAAGTTCTGATAGAAGAAGCAGTGGCGGTTTCAGCAGAGACGATAACAGAAGTGGAAGTCGCACTGGTGGTGGCAGCAGTAGAACAGGTGCTCGCTCAACGGGCGGCGGCTACGGCAAGCCTAAATCGGGCGGAGGTTACCCTAAAGGCAACTCTAGCAGTGCCGGAAGAGGACGTAGAAGTTTCTAGCAGAAAGCTTACTTTAGATTCAAAGGATTGAAATGAAGGTAGCGCAAACAGTATGGATCACAGGAGCATCAAGCGGCATAGGTGAGGCACTTGCTTTGACGTATAACGCAAAAGGCTACCATACTATTTTAAGTGCGCGCCGTTCGGAGCGATTGGCATCGATTCAAAAACGATTAGCTTATCCAGAACATAGCTACCTCCTTCCTTTAGATTTAGAACAAAATGAAAACGCCGAAGTTTGGACCAACCAAGCTTTGGCGTTTACAGGTTCTATTGACCTCTTGATCAACAATGCCGGAATGGGACATCTAGGAACAGTACTAGAAATGACACTACCGGTCGAGCGAAAGGTTCTAGAAGTGAATTTTTGGGGGTGCGTGGCTTTAACTAAAGCAGTACTTCCGCACATGCAAAAGCGGAATAGCGGACAGATTTGGACCATTGCAAGCATTTTAGGTCATTTCGGATCTCCCAAATTAGCAGCATATGCCGCGAGTAAATATGCACTTGTTGGATATTTCGAAAGCTTGCAATACGAACTACGCTCAAGTGCTGTCCATGTTGGACTAGTTAGTCCTGGTTTTATAAACACGTCCGTCACCCTAAACAGTTTGGGCCCGGATGGAATACCTATCCAAAAAAACAGTGCAGCGCAAGAAAAAGGTATGCTTCCAATGGAGTTCGCCCGAAAATTTTACAACCGTACCGCAAAACGCAGGCCCAGTAGACATCTGTTTATAGGTAGGTACGAAATTCTAGCGGTACCTTTCAAGCGTTTCTTTCCGAATTTATTTTTCAGTATCTACGGAAAACTGACCGATGTCACGAGACAAAAGAAAAACTAGCAATTATATTTGAGTTCACAATTTATACCCCATGGCACAAGGAATAATCAACCCAAAATATCTAGACGTCAACTTTGTCGGCGCATTTAAAGAGGCATACGAAAGTGCGAAGCCTTGTAAATATTTGGTCATGGAAAATTTCTTCACTGAGGAAATTGCGAATGATTTATTCGCTCACTTCCCGTCCATTGATGATTTGAACGTAAAACGTAAAAGCTTAAATGAGGATAAAAGCGAAGATTATCATTTTGACCGCTGGCATCCTTCATTTTCAAAAGCACGCGAAGCCGTAGCGTCTAAAGACTGGAGTGACCAATTAAGTCGCATTACGAGCATTGAAGGGCTACATACTACTACAGATGCATTAGGTTCAGGAGTACATCAAGGAAAAAACGGTTCGTACGTTGACATTCACATTGATGTAAATATGAATTCAAAACTTGGCCTTTGGCGTAGGATCAACCTACTGGTTTACCTCAACAAGAATTGGAAACCGGAATACGGTGGCGCACTTGAATTATGGAATAAGGAGATGACGGAATGTGTAACTCAGGTACCTCCAACCTTCAATACTGCAGTAATCTTTTATACCGACGACAATAGCCCACACGGCTACAAAAAAATAAATATCCCGGAAGGTGAATCTCGAAAGAGTTTCTATACTTATTTCTATACGAAACCTGAGAAAGGTGTGAGCTACCGTGATTCAAAATTTGTTTCTAGACCGGATGATAAGGCCACAAAAAAAGTAGCCACAGGTATTAAAGAGGCTTTAAAGGTCAATGGGAAAAAGTTGCTTAAAGCTTTAGGAATTAAAGACTTGGATTTCCAAGACAAAAACTAACACTGCACTTTTGGTGTATCATGAATGAAAAGCTGCCTTTGTGCAGCTTTTTTTTATCCAACGTGAATATTTGCCTTTGGGTACTTGAAAGAATTCACCTGCTGACGCTGACCGCTCAATGCGAACGCTAAGGTTAATGTACCTACCCTTCCCGCTAGCATGGAAAGCATAAGTACAGTTTTTGAACCGATGCCAAGTTCGGCTGTGATGCCCGTACTTAAGCCAACAGTACAGAATGCACTTACCTCTTCAAAAGCGAGGTCAAGTAAGTCGATAGAAGGTTCTAGAATAGTAAGGGCAAATATGCCCAATAGAATGCTCACGGCGGAAAAAAGGAATATCGCAAAAGCGCGATTCATTAGTTCCCATGGGATTTGTGTTCTGTAAAGGTTGATACTCTTTTTACCTTGAATCGTTGCAGAGGCGCTCATAAAAACTAAGGCGAACGTACTGGTTTTTATCCCTCCCGCAGTGGACCCTGAACCGCCTCCAATAAACATTAAGAAAATCAAGAATAATAAGGCAGGGGTCGCTAAGGAACCTATTGAAATAGTATTAAAGCCCGCGGTACGCGCGGTAATGCTTTGGAAAAAGCTATGACTGATGTGCGCACCTACATTTTCACTTCCCGGATCTAGAAAGAAAAATACTACCCCTCCAACTACAATTAACGTAGCAGATACCACTAACCCTAGCTTCGTTCCAATACGCAAGCCACGCCAAGAGCGAACGATAGGCTGTTTTATCCATTGCTGGCGAAGCACATCGGTTAGGGTACCAAAACCGATACCGCCAAGTACGATTAACAGGGCAATTACCCAATGTACACCAAAATCCCATTGGACATTGTTGCTAGCGAGAGAATCCGTAAAAAGTGAAAAGCCTGCATTATTAAAGGCAGAAATGCTGTGGAACATGCTATAGAAAATGGTCGTTCCTAAGGTATCAAACTCATTGCGCCACAAAAATCCTAGTAAAAGTGCGCCGGTCGCTTCGATAAATAAGGTAAGCCTGAAAATTGCAGAAATAAGTGAACGTGAACGCTTTAAATCTTCGCCTAAATTCTCACTCATGAAGTTTTGCTGACGCATTCCAAATCCACCTCTAAGTATTGCAAAAAGTGCTGCAAATGAGATAATGTTCAATCCACCTAGCTGCATCAGTAACATGACAATGAATTGGCCCTTGACACTAAGGACTCCACTTATGTCTATCGTACTTAAACCCGTAACACAACTTGCGGAAATACTCGTAAACAATGCGGTTAATACGTCGAGACCCTCATTCCCAGCAATGGTCATTTCAGGTAACATCAACAGCCCTGTACCAAGCGCAATTAAAACTAGAAAACTTAGTACCAATAACGTTGGTGGGCTGAGTTTCGATTTCGGCAATAGCTCACCGACTTTACCAAATTCAAGACCCACAATCACAAGAACATAACACTGCAATACAATCAAAAAACTCTCCTGAAGCCCAGGTATTTTCAGCAATAGCCCTATTTGGTTAAGTAACTCAAAACCGGTCAAGTTGATCACTAGTATATCCACTATCAGAAAGAGCATTAATACACTCTCCCATTTTCGGTTCTTCAGAAATTGTATTGGATGAAAATTGTAAAAAAGCTCAAGAAGAAATTTAACTAAGTAATAGCCTATAGAGCCCCGAACAATGTATCCGATCCATCTATTTTGATGTGCTTCTAACTCATATCCATGATAAAAAACCAGTGCTACTAGTGTCGTTAAAGCAACCAACACACTTCCTCGCGAGAGCATTCGCAACATGAAGTCACGGCTATCGTAAAGCCTAATATTGATGCGCTCACGGAGCGCATTGAATCGCGATTCTATGCTCAAAATATACTCTTCTCTTAACCCGAAGTTAGGACTATTCCTCGAAACAAGCTTTGGCTCAGTACCCTTCGTATGATTTTTCTTCCCTGAGGTTGGAGCCGGTAAGATTATTAATAGTGCTCTTCAAGACAGCGCGTCGATCATTTAAAACATAGACCTCACGTGCCAAAGTAATAAACGTATCGCCGAAGTCTCTTGCCTTTTCTTTCAATCGCAAGGCATCTTCAACGTCCCAAAGTGCCTCATTAGTTGAACGAAGTTCTGCAGTGGCTTGGCTATACTCTTCCAGATTTGATACCAATGCCTCGATGTGTTGGACGGCGTTTTGAAGTGCTGCATATTCTTTTCGAATGTTCCGAACCTTTTCTAAATCTAGAATTCGCTCCAATTTTATCTCTAAAATGGAAACCTTATCTAATATTTCACCGTTCGATACTTCTATCTTCAAAATAAATGGACTTAGTCCTCTAAGTTAGCTACTGCAACTTTAACTCTTTTTACCGCTTCCTCGAGCTCAGCTTCTGCAGCAGCATATGAGAACCTGATATATCCGGGCAATCCAAATGCATCACCTGGAACGGTACTCACCAAACCTTCTTCTAATAGATACATGCTCACGTCGAGAGCGGTCTCTAAAACTTGTCCGTTAAATTTCTTCCCTAAAAGGGCCGTTATTCTTGGAAAAACATAAAATGCGCCAGGAGGAGTTTCTAATTCAAACCCCGGGATTTCTTTCATCCATGCGACCATTTTCTCTCGACGGTACGCGAATTTTTCCACCATATAATTGACCTTAGACGGATCTGACTCAACAGCAGCTTTGCATGCACGTTGCGCAATAGAGTTGGCGCCAGAGGTGAAATTCGATTGAAACTTTGTACACGCTTTGGCAATCCATTCGGGCGCCCCTATGTATCCGATACGCCAACCGGTCATCGCAAATCCTTTTGAAAGGCCGTTAACAGTAATAGTCTGGTTATATACCTCTGGAAAACTAGCGATTGAGACATGGCTGACCTCACCGTAGTTGAGCAACTCGTATATCTCATCGGAGATAATGTAGAGGTTTGGATGCTTTGCCACTACGGCTGCAATCGCCGCCAAATCCTCTTTGCTGTATACCGCTCCACAAGGGTTGTTTGGTGAAGAGAATATGAGGACTTTAGATTTTGGAGTAATGGCCGATTCTAACTGAGCAGCAGTAATTTTAAAACCACTTTCCATGGTTGTCGGCAGAACTTTAACATCGGCACCACAGTAATCCGCTTGATCCATATAGCTTACCCAATACGGCGCTGGAATGATTACTTCATCCCCAGGATTAACTAAGGCTAAGAAAATATTCAAAAGACTCTGTTTCGCCCCTGTGCTGATCACAATCTGATCCGCTGTATATTCAATACCGTTATCTCGCTTAAATTTTGCGGCAATACTTTCTCTAACATCAGTAAAACCAGGAACCGGCATATAATGCGTAAAGTTCTCAACCATAGCTTGAGAAGCAGATTCCTTGATAAAGTCTGGAGTGTCAAAATCAGGTTCACCAAGAGACAAGCTGATTACATTTTTACCTGTAGCACTCAATTCGCGTGCCTTTTTCGCCATCTCAATGGTCATGGGAAGACCCATCTGTTGTGCTCTTTTTGAAAGTGATTGCATGAATAAAGTATAATAAGGTGGCAAAAATAACGATATTTGTATGCCTCAAGACAAATTCATGGAAGCATTTATTGAAATTCTAAAGTATACTTTTCCAGCGGCTTTAATGCTGTTGCTCACCTATTTACTGCTGTCAAACTTTGTAGATAACGAAGAAAAAAGACGCCAATTTTACTTGCGTAAAGATTTGCAGAAAAAGGCGCTTCCTATGCGATTTCAGGCGTACGAACGGATTATTGTACTTCTAGAACGTATTAGCCCAAACCGTCTTGTGCTGCGAGTTAAACCGGGAAATATGGACATTGGTAATTACAGAAAGCTCCTGGTCAATGCCGTTCGCGAGGAGTTTGACTACAATATTTCTCAACAGGTTTATGTTACTGACGGTGCTTGGAATCATGTCGTAAGTGCAAAAAGCCAAGTGGTCTCGTTGATCAATAAAACGACTGCTGAATTAGGTGCGGAAGCGACTGCAGCAGATTTAAGCCGAAAGTTGATTGAACTCGAGATGATGGGAGATATCTTCCCAACTAAGGCCGCCATTCTTTTGTTAAAGCACGAAGCCGCTCGAAACTTCTAGACCTTTCCTTTTAAGGATTTGACCATTTCCGCACTTGCCTCGAAAGGGTTCAGGTTTCCTAGCGCGACCTCAGCCTTCAAAGCTTCGTAGTCCTTTTTCCAGTCCTCGTCTTTGCGTAATAGCTCGAATACGCCATCGCGCACGGCATGCTCGAACCAGTACTCTTGTTGTTCCTTGCGTTTCTTGTCGAACCAACCTTTTGATTGACTGTGTCGACGGTATCGATCGAAGGATGCATCCAGCTCATTGAAACCAAACCCAGTCAAACCTGAAGTGAGCAGCACCGGGGGATGCCAGTCGAATTTCTTATTCGTAAAAAGTTGTAGCGCACTCCGAATCGCGAGGGCACTTCGTTCACCCGCTGGTGTATTTGGTGGTTCACTTTTATTTATAGCGATGATATCAGTCATTTCCATAATCCCCTTTTTCAAGCCTTGCAGTTCATCGCCTGTTCCGGGCATCGCCAAGAAAAGAAAACAATCGACCAGTTGAGCGACCAACGTCTCACTCTGTCCAACACCAACCGTTTCAACGAAAATATAATTGAATCCTGCTGCTTCACAAAGCAACAAGGCCTCTCTAGTCTTTTTTGCGACGCCGCCTAGATTCCCGCCTGATGAACTAGGACGAATGAACGCGCGCTCGTGCTTACCCAACTCCATCATTCGCGTTTTATCACCTAAAATAGACCCCTTGCTGACCTCCGATGAAGGGTCAACGGCGAGTACAGCGACACGAGCAGTTTCATCTGATTTTAGTAAGGCACTTCCGTAAGATTCAAGAAAAGTACTTTTACCTACACCTGGAACGCCAGTTACACCTATGCGAAAACTGCTGCCTGTGTGTGGCATTAATGCATGTAGGAGGGCTCGAGCATTCTCCTTATCCGCAACGGCGTTGCTCTCCACCAACGTAATGCCTTGCGCTAATGCAGGAAGATTCCCGTCAATAATATCCTTGGCTAATTCAGCAACGGAACGACTCCATCTTTTACCCGCTCTAAGTTTAGGGTTAACAGAAGGCGCATTCTTTACACCTTTGGTAATATGTAGCGCCTTTTTAGCCATTATGCTTTATCGATATACGCTTGAAGGTAATTGAAATCGGCGGTAAGTGCACCATCACTGCATTCGGTCGCACGGAACAAGATGTGCTCTTTGTCCCCATCAAACAAGGCTGGAATTACATGTTCGATCAAATCAGACCCAAAACTCAACGAAGCATCGCGCGGTAATTCACACGGAAGATTATCCACAGCCATTACTCCTATTGCTTCCGGATCATCATGCGCCACCTCCTTTTCTTCACGCGCCAAATACCCGTAGAAGGGTTCAGCAATTGTTGAAGGACGAAGTGTCGAGGCCACAGGGCCATCAATATCACAGCTGATGTCGGATACATAGGTAATTGCGAAATCTAGCCGCTTAGCGTCCGCCCTTGTGAATATGAAAGGTGCACGACTGTCGTAATAATGCCCAGCTATGTAGAGTTTTGCATACGGGGCATACTGCATGAAATTGCTTTCAAAACCACTTGGGTCCGCAAATAGCTCTTTGCGATTGAAAGGACTTCCGTCGCTGGTCCTATAGTAGTGTTCCAGGTCTAACTGACTCCAAAAAGAACCTTCGTGATTTTCAAT
>PZPA01000042.1 GCA_003045825.1 Bacteroidota bacterium | reverse complement strand
GAGGTGAGCCCGCAAGGATGGCTACGAATTTCGCTGGAGTACAAGGCTCTGATGATTCTAGAAATGACATCGTCGTTCGCGGTAACACGCCTGCGGGGATTTTATACCGATTTGAAGGGATCAACATTCCTAACCCCAACCACTTTGCCATTCCTGGCACAGGTGGCGGTCCAGTAACAATATTGAATAATAAATACATTCAAAGTGGTGATTTCTATACTGGTGCTTGGCCAGGAGAATATGGTAACGCTATATCTGGTGTTTTCGACCTAGAGATGCGCGACGGGAACAATGCCACGCCATTTGAGGGTTCTTTTCAGTTCGGTTTACTAGGCGTTGAGCTCATGGCTGAAGGCCGATTAGGTAAAGAGAAGCCCAATGCACCTTCATACCTGTTATTAGGCCGTTACAGTACCTTGGGAATGGCGGATGCCTTAGGCATTCCTCTCGGGACTACAGCTGTGCCCTTGTATGCAGATGGAGCCTTTCGTTTCTCTTTCCCACAAAAAGACGGTTCTAAACTGAGTTTTTGGGGTATCGGTGGTACTTCTGATCTAACCATTGACGTTTCAGGTACCGACGGTGATCCTTTTACTGAAGAATTTGAAAGTTACGGTACGGTCGATCGCGACCAATACTTTGATACGCACATGGCTACTGTTGGCGCGACCTACAGTAAACGATTGAGTAAAATGAGTTATGCTAAAATGGGGGTTGCCGCCTCTCGTGCAAACATTCACGCGGTAAACAACAAGGTATGGCGCAGCATTGACTCTACGGATGCTAATAATTTAACGTATCGCGTAGATAGTTTTGCGAAAATATTAGATTACCGCTACATCGAGGACAAAATTCATTCCTACTACAATTACACCAAAAAGTTTGACGCACGTCGCTCCTTAAAAGTAGGGGTCAACGTAGATTACATCATGGGAAGTTATCACGATTCAACGCGTATCGTTGATGGAATCGATAACGTAGTCTACGATTGGGAGATGCCATGGAACAGCGCTGATGCATACGCAAATATTCAGCCTTTCCTTTCTTATAAGCACCGCCTGACTGATGCTTTGACCATGACGGCTGGCGCTAGCGCGTTTCACAGTACAATCAACAGCAATAGTACAAGCTTATTTGAGCCGCGTCTAGGGTTAAATTATGACATGGATAAACATAATAAGCTATTCACTGGTGCTGGATACCATACGCAAATGCAGAGCAGCTACCTCTATTACTACGAAGGCTCTCAGGCATTGGACGACTCGACTGTACTAGGAACTACCTACAATAAGGATATGGGCCTTACTAAAAGTGCACATGCAGTCGCAGGATGGGAGCATAATTTTGACTATCCAATCCGTTTGAAGCTTGAGGCCTATTACCAATACTTATGGAACATTCCAGTAGAACAACAAGCCAGCTACTTCTCTTTAGTAAACGGCGGTTCAGGTTTTGGTCGATTATGGGCTG
The DNA here is from genome assembly GCA_003045825.1 of Bacteroidota bacterium. Lineage (GTDB taxonomy): Bacteria > Bacteroidota > Bacteroidia > Flavobacteriales > Schleiferiaceae > UBA10364. Next base: position 16,017 of record PZPA01000042.1, on the reverse strand, counting down.
AACCTCTCGAAAACAGAGGTTTAGGAAGAAACTACGGCCTTGAATTCACACTGGAACATTACTACAGAAACGGCTTTTATGGATTGTTAACTGGATCTGTTTTTGACGCGAAGTATAAAGGGTCTCAAAACCTTGATGCACTACCTGGTAGTGCAGACGATAGGTGGGTAAACACACTCTTCAATGGGCGTTATGCGATGAACCTGATTTTGGCGCGTAACATTCCTGTAGGGGATTACGGTATTCTAAACTTAGGTACTAAGGTCAGTACTATAGGCGGTAGATGGTTTGGAACGGTTGACGAAGATAAGTCTACTGAAATGTCAGAGATAGAATATATCAATGATGCCACTTTTAATACAGAGCAGTATAATGCCTACTTCAGATTAGATTTAAAGGTTGGATACAAATGGAATTATGCTAAACTCTCGCATGAGTTCGCTTTGGATATTTCGAACATTACGGATAATAAGAATATTCTAACGCTAACTTATATTCCAGAAAGAGATCAAGGTGATAGAGTTCAGGAAAATTACCAGCTCGGTTTATTCCCTGTATTCTACTACAAAGTCGATTTCTAGCAGGGGAGATACTTAATGAAAAAGCCGCGCAATTCTTGGGCGGCTTTTTTTATGCTTAAAAAATTGACAGACCTATTTCTGCTGGTAAAACCTGTGCACCACATCATCAATGCTAATAGAGAAAAAGCCATGATGGGAAGTGTAGGTGACTACTGGATTTTTCGGCAGCAAAATATGTTCGTTTACATATTTTGCTTCATGCTCTAGCGTACCGTCTTTGGCATATTTACCGCCCTTAAAACTATGCTTGTCTAAGGCATCAACAACAAACCATGCGCCTTCGCCTAGTCCGCCCAGCCATTGCGCGTGTGCCGGCAGTTGCGCAGGGCGCTTAGGCTCTTCTATATCACCATGAATTTGGTCATCTGGCCGTGTATTGGTGTATTTACTTAAGGCGCTCTCCAGCAGGCCTGCGCTTAAATCTGATATACTGTGACGACGTGATTTGTCTAAATACTGCAGGGTACCGCCTTCAAAGCTATAAATGGTGTCTTGCGATTTAGCTGCAACAACATTAAATAATGGGGTAGGGCGCACCGTAAGCGGATACTTTAACTTAGTACCAACAGTCCCGTCTTCATTTGCTGCTTTCATCGTTTCCGTGACGTAGCGAGCGCAGTTGCTGGCAGATTTATACAAACCATTATAAGGAAAGTGCCCTTTCTGAATCATATCATCGGCATAAGACTTTGCTTTGATATAGTTGATGGTTTTACTAACGGAGAATACCAGAGGGCCGTATCCATGTGTGTATTTTGAAATACTGTCCAATTCTACGGCAATTTCTTCGACATTTTGCAAATCACGGTCCTCATCAAAAACGGCCTTCGTTAGAAGTGTTAAATTGGGATCAGTGTATTTGTTTCTTGCTCTACCGAAACCGCGTGGGGTGATGTAACGACCGAAGTCATAATAGAGCACCTCATTAGATTGTGGATTGATCAGACAAATTGCCGCATGACCGACACGCATATTGAGGTTTTTAAGGACCCCAGCTTTCTTTAAAAAGATTGCAAGACTCTCATCTGCACGCGCGGTACATTCGGGCCAGGCAATTACAATAGCGGTATCTAGGTGTGACATGTGTTTATTTCAAACTATATCAAAAATACACTAAATAGCGAAATGCTAAACTTGGATTAAACCAGTCTTTGTTAACACTTCTTCATAGTCCAGGAACATCATTTAAGTACTAATAATCAGACTTTTATGCTCGCATTTTGACATACAGAGTGAGTGCCCTTAGCACCATTGGATTTTCGAACGGATATTAATGAGAATAATAATGAACAACCAATAGTTCGGTACGTATCAAACTACCTTACTAGAGTAGCTTTGGTTAGGGCAGAACGTGTATGGTGAATTCATCTATGTGTAATTCGTTTGAGGGCAGTCTTGTAAAAGTGCGAAGTGATAATCTACTGGTTGATAACCGCTGTCCTAAAGCGTTAGGGTCCCAACATTCGTCTGCTCTACCGGAGAATAATTCATTACCCCATCGATCGAAAATGGCATAGGTAGTACGCGTAGGAAGGGAACTCGAAATACAATACGCATCATTTACCCCATCACCATTGGGAGAAAAGGCTGTGGGTACATACATGAGCATATTATCCAAACAATCAACCTCAAGGACACGGGTGATGGTATCTAGATTGTTACAACTATCTAAAGCAATAAGAGTAAGATTGTGGGAGCCGGCGAATGGGAAGAGTGTATCGATTTGAGGAGAGGAGTAGGTTACATCTCCCAATTCCATCGCGATAAAGGCTGTATATCCAACAGCAGTTAGTGTGTAATTTGGACACCCAAAACCTTCGTCTATATAAGGCTCAGGAATTAATCGGAAGTAAAGGCTGTCTTCTGAAACACACCCACCAATGTCAGTAGCAACATATGGATAAACCGCGGTAGAATCTAACCAGAGCTCAGTACTGGTGGTATCGAGCGTTGTCCAATACAAGGTATTTAGAATAGGATCCGAAAAATCTACGAAAAGCGAATCACAGTAGGCCGTGTCGCGGTAAGGCGGCTCAAAAAGGGATCCGTTGACTAAGAAGATACTGTCTGTGAATTGGCAATCGCCTAAATCAACAGTCACCCAAAGCCAGCCCGGATCATACGCCGTTGTACTTTCCGTGGTATCTCCATTTGACCAAAGGTAGCTCAGTCCGGGGCCTGCGTTTTCTATTTGTAAAACGAGCGGTTGGGTACTACATACGCTTGCTGAATCTAATAAGATGGGTTCGTACGAGGCCCCGTAATAGTCAAAATCATAGAAAATGGAATCTGAATAACCTCTACCGTCTTCTACGATTACTTTGACTCGCACTACTCCGGTATAAGCGGGATCCATAATGACGTGAAGTATAGTATCGTTTGCATTCGAGTCAACAACTGTTCCTGGGCCTTGGATTAAGGCGGCTGAAATGACATTAATACTATCTACACAACTTAGATATCTAAAGTAAAGCGGTATTGGAGTAGCGCATAAATTTCCAAGCGGAACATCATTGACAGGTAGCGCGGTAAATGGATCTAATAATTTGAAATCATCATCAAACCCACTGATGTATCCATAAAGTCCGGTGTTTGACCCTTGTCCAGCCAGAATTCCAAGATGAAACGGCGTAATGCAATCTAGAGTGAAGTTGTTCGAGAGAACGTTTGACCCAATATACACCCCGCTCCAACTGGGATCGTAAGTGCTTTGTTGTACGGTAATGTTTGTATTTGAAGTTATGGGCGCACCATTATAATTGAGGTTGGCGACGGCATTAGAAGGTATAGTAACCAGCGCAGAAGTCGTTAATCCTGAGGCTCGACTGTAACGTATAAACGTAGAGCCTGTGCAATCAATGTGCGGTAACTGTGCCATACCCTGTTCAGGGCTCCCATTTGCAACACCCGTAGTGACTTGAAAAACATAAATGGGTTCGTTGCTTTCTACGACGTAAGGTTTACCGGGGTTTGCATTGCCTGGTAAGCTGTACGTGCCTGAAGCGCCTTTTGAACCATTCGTAAGTACGGAGACACCATCAACAGTGATATTAGTATTGTCTTCTGTAGCGATGTACATAAAATAATCCTGAGGATAGGTGCTTCGTCCTCGAAGAACCACATGCTTTAGACCGAGGTGTTCAACCGGGGTGACTTGATCAATTCCTCCATCTCCGGGGTTCCCGCTTGAGTTTTTGAGGTGGTTTCCGCCTGCAGTTACTGCAATTGGTTTAGAAGAAGTAACTCGTGTACCAAGCAATACATCATCATCTGCCATTGTACTTACCCAACTCTGTCCTTGGTCCAGTATAAAAGCAACGGAATCACTCCCGTTATCAAATACATTTCCCGGTCGAGCTTTAATCAAAACTTCTGTACTGTCTTCTAATGCTACAATACTTACATAGTGCTTCCCATAGTAGCTAGTATAGCTACCAGTTACTGTGCTAAGGATTAAGGTTTGAGAAGCCACATAAAAATCGGTCCCAATTCCATTAGTACCCTTACCGGTAATAATGTCTTGATTAAACTGATGTTTGACACGTTCAGTGACCGTTACAGGCTGAGAAGCTTCAATGAACAAGGCATCTTTATATCTTTTCGAGTTCGACCACGTTAATTCCCTAGCACCATATGTGCTTGATAAACCGCCAATCACATTTGTTAAAGACGTGGTTACTAGCGCGCCAGGTGTGACTACTAAATTTTGCGAGTAGCTGGTATCACTATTGTAAATCCATACGTTCGAAGTTGAAGAGGAGGCACTAAACTGTAAATCGATGGTGTGTTGTCCGCCCTGCCATTCATAAAGCGGCGGTAATGCAAAATAAGTATCACTCTGCGCCTTTAGCATAGAGGAAAAAAAGAGCGCTACAATAGAGACTCCAAAACGCCCCAATAGAGCCGGTCTAGTTAAATATCCTTTGATGTAATAAGGGGCCATCATTAATCGATTAGGTGTAATGCGCCTGCCTTATTCAAGGTTCCACATCTGAAAGTGGTTTGGATTGCATAAAAATAGACGCCGGGTGCGGCAATAGTGCCTTCAGGTGTTCTCCCATTCCACTCGAAAGTTGGAGTATCGGTGCTGTAGATGAGCGTTCCCCAACGGCTATAGAGGTTAAGGTTAAATACATCAAGAATTTCCGATGTCACAATGGACCAGTTGTCATTAATGTAGTCTGCATTTGGAGTGATGAAATTAGGTACGGTAATAGGGTCATAATCCGCACCTAAATAATTCAGAATAAAGGTCAGTGAATCCGTTGCACCTTGATTATCAGCGACAGTAATTTGAACCTGAAACGATCCTGAATAAGCACCATCGGGTAGAAGGTAGAGAATAGAGTCATTGATATTAGCATCTATGATTGTTCCGTTTCCTTCCAGTATCGTAGCTCCCACTACTGAAATACTGTCGGTACACGAAGTAAAAGAGAATACTAAGGGTATAGAATCGCCGCATTGATCACCTAAATCTATAGCCGATACTGAAGATGCGGAAGTTGGATCAAGCAATTTTAAATTGTCGTCGAAGCCACTGATGTATCCAAACAATCCGGTCGTATTTCCTTGCCCTGCAAGTATTCCTGCGTGGAACGCGCTTGGGCATTCTAGAGTGAAGTTATTCGTTAATATAGAGGAGGGAATATATACCCCCGACCAAGAAGGGTCATAGCTACTTTGCTGTATTGCTATATTTAAGTTTTGCGTAACGCTCACACCATTGTAGTCCAAATCATTGACTGCATCGCTAGGGATGGTTACCAGTACGGCTGTTGATAGCCCAGAAGCTCTATTGTAGCGTATGTAAGTGGATCCAGTACATTCTACTTGGGGAATCTGTGCCATTCCCTGTTCTGGTTCGTGTGTGATGGCACCAGTGGTTACTTGAAAAATGTAAATAGGGTGGTTACTTTCAATTACGAAGGGTTTGCCCGGTTGATTCGAGTTGCCCTGCATACTGAAAGTCCCTGATCTTCCTGCATTCGCATTATTCAGTATGGAAACACCATCGACAGTTATGTTTGTGCCGTTTTTGGTCGCGATATACATGAAGTAATCGTTAGGATAATTTGCCAGTCCCCTTAAGACCACATGTTTTGTGCCTAAGTGTTCAACCGGAGTAACCTGGTCAATCCCTGCATCGCCGTGATTTGCACTGGAATTTTTTAAGTGATTGCCACCCGCCGTTACGGCTATAGGTTTACTTGCTGTAATGTGCGTACCTAATAAAGCGTCGTCGTCTTCCATGGTGGAAACCCAACTTTGTCCTTTGTCTAAAGTGAACAGGACGCTATCTGATCCGTTGTCAAAAACACTACCTGTGGGTGCTTTAAATCTAACTTGAGTATTATTCTCAGTGGCAACTACGCTAATGTAATGCATGCCATGATATCCTAAAAACGCACCGCTTACGGTGGTTGTGATCAGCGTTTGAGAGGCCACATAAAATTCAGTACCCAGCGCATTTCTACCTTTTGCGGTGATGATGTCTTGATTAAAGGGCTCAACAATCTGCTCAGTGACCGTTACCGGTGCAGAAGATTCAATGAATAAGGCATCTTTGTAGCGCTTAGAATTTGACCAATTCAATTCTCTAGCACCATAAGTACTCAGTAACCCTGCCACTGGATTCGTAAAACTGACCGTGCCAACACTTCCCGAGGTTACGGTAATGTTTTGTGAATAAGAAGTATCGCTATTGTAAATCCAAACGGATGCGCTTGGTTCATTTGTGCTGATATGCAAGAAGATATCGTGGTCACCTGCTTCCCATTCATAAAGTGGGGGCAAGACAAAATAGGTGTCGCTCTGTCCTTTTAGTTGTGAGGATAGTGCGATACTAAAGACAGCAAAAAGGACCTTTAAACGCATATTAAGTGTACTATTTACACTAATCAAAAATACGCCTTTTATTTATCGTAAACGCCTTGCTATTCATAAGTTTTCAATTAATTTCGTCGATCTGTTAGAGAGGTGCCTGAGTGGTTGAAAGGGCCCGCCTGGAAAGCTGGTATAGGGGCAACTCTATCGAGGGTTCGAATCCCTTCCTCTCTGCTAAGGATCAAAAGGCCAGCGCATCGCGCTGGCCTTTTATTTTTCGACATATTCCTTTCTTAGAGTTACAGCGTTGAACTATTTCTCATCATAAATGCAACTGTGTTGCATTTATGGTTACATTTATATCATTATATAGAATTTAGCATGTTTACATCCACTCTCAAGTCATTTCCAATAATAGCTCTAGCATTACTTTCATGCGATCCAGTAGAGCCGACGGACCCTCAGCAAGAAGAATTAATAACCACCTTATCGGTAGAGCTAATGGGTCCAAATTCAACTGCGTCGTTTTCGTATGTCGATATCGACGGTGATGGAGGAGCTGATCCTATAGTTTCTGTTGATTCATTAGATGCAAATACAGTGTATAGCGGAAGTTTATCACTTTTGAATGAAAGTGAAACACCTGCGGAGGATATTACGGTTGAAATTTTTGATGAAGCCGATGAGCACCAATTTTTCTTTGCTAGTAATGGGAATTCCAGCTTTTCATACAGCGATCAAGACAATAATGGTTATCCTTTGGGCTTGTCTTTTGAATTAGTGACGGGCGATCCAGGAACGGAGGAATTAACATTTACTTTAAGGCATTTACCGGCTAAAGGAGCGTCTGGAGTCAGTGATGGTGATATCACTAATGCGGGAGGAGAGACGGATATTGAAGTGGTTTTTGAAGTCGTTGTTTACTAAAATTAGACTTGTTGTACTGATTAGTTTCGGTTGGTTGTTACAGACGACTGCCCAAAACTGTAACCACACTCTAAAAGGGAGTGTGATGGATGCACACGACCTATCTTCAATGCAGGAGGTAAGTGTGTTCATTCAGGAATCAGGGCAAGAGGTTTGGACAGATGGTAATGGGCAGTTCAAGTTTAAAAATATTTGCCTTGGTGAGTATCATGTTCTAATCCAGCACGTGGGCTGTCCTACGCAAAGACTGCTCTTGTCCTTGCGAAAGGATACTGCAATCACAATTTATTTGGAACACCATCGGAATATGTTGCACGAAGTCGATGTGCACGATACCCACGAAGAGGAATTAGACGAACGTAGCATAGGGAAATTAATACTGGATGAAAACGGTCATAAATCTTTAGCGGCTGCATTGGAATTGGTCCCTGGCGCTAGTATGATTTCGAATGGAACGGATATTGGGTTACCAATTTTACAGGGCCTTTCTGGAAATAGAATAGCTATTGTAAACAATGGTTTTGTGCACATGGGACAGCAGTGGGGTGTGGACCACAGTCCGGAAATAGATTTAAATGCGGCTGGGGAAATTCGTGTAATTTCTGGTTCAGGAACCATTCGATATCCAGGAAGTCATATGGGTAATATGGTCATAATTGAGCCCAATCCCATTCCTTTTGACCCGCACCTTCACGGCAAATTGACTTCGACCCTCGAATCGAATGGAAGAGGGGCAACTGTGAATGCCCAGATTTATAAAGGTATGAAGCGTTACCAATGGAGAATAGGTGGCACCTTAAAGCGTTTAGGCGACCGCGAAACACCGGATTATCTTTTAAACAATACGGGTACGCAGCAAAACCATTTGAATGCCGCGTTTTTCAGGCAGTGGAGTTCTGGAACTGAATGGCAGCTTTTTTACAGCTACTACGGTGCAGAATTCGGTATTTTAAGAGGAAGTCATATTGGGAATCTTAGCGATCTACAGGCGGCTTTCAATCGATCCTCGCCGTTTTACACAGATTCAATGTTTTCATATGGACTCGAGGCTCCTCGACAAGGTGTGAATCACCATCAGTTAAAATCAACCGTGAAAATGGAGCGTGCTACTGGTGTACTAGAGTGGAATACTGCTTTGCAGCGTAATCAACGTCGTGAGTTTGATGTTAGACGCAGCGGTCGGAGTGATCAGCCAGCCCTGAGCTTACTTCAGTATAATGTACAGAATGAATTGGTTTGGTCTACTGATGATGCATTTGAAATGGGAATTCAATTTTCAGGAAAAAACAATTGGAACTTGCCTGAGACAGGCATACTGCCCTTACTTCCGAATTACACCTCTTTTACTAGTGGCTTATACCTATCGCAAAAAGGTCAAATGGGTTTAGTCAAGTTTGAAACTGGCGCCCGTTATGATTTCCTTACTCGAAAAGTGGTAAGGCTGACGAGTACCCAACCTCGTGAAATAGAGCGTTTTCAGAATATATACCACAATATTGCTTTACTCAGTCGTGGTACCGTCATGCTGAATAAAAAGTGGCAGCTTCTAGGAGAATTAGCCTATAAACAGCGACCGCCAGAGATTAATGAGTTGTATTCTTTTGGGCTGCATCAAGGCGTAAGTGGAATAGAAGAGGGGTCTATAAATTTGCGGCAAGAAAAAGGTTTAAAAGGTTCCATTCATGTACGTGGGCTCATTCGTGACCGGTTACATATCGATGTGAATGGATATGTTCATCAGTTCAATAATTACATTTATTTGCAACCTGCACAGGAATTTCGTTTGACCATACGCGGTGCTTTTCCTGTTTTCACTTACCAGCAGTGTGACGCGTTGCTCTTCGGTAGTGATATGAAATTTAGTTATACGGTTGGAGATTGGTGGAAACTAGAATCGAATTGGTCTTACATACATGCCCGTAACCGTACTGATAATCTCCCGCTAAATTTTATTCCTCCGTTAAATGGATCGAATACAATTCATTATGAGATTCCTGAATGGCTTAATTTCCGCAACCTTAAACTTTCCTTAAATCACCGCTACGTAGCAAAGCAGTGGAATTGGGACCAAAGCCTTGACTTAATTCCTCCGCCTCCGGGTTATCAACTGTTTAACATATATTTAGGTGGTACCTACAAAGGGAAGAAAAAGGAGTCGCACATTAGGATTGGAGCAGAAAATATTACTAATACGGCGTACCGGGATTATTTAAATCGCCAGCGATATTTTGCGGATGCGCTAGGCAGAAACCTAACGTTAACTTGGCTGAAACACTTTTAAAATGACGAGCGAAGAAACATTAAAAGAGTTCAACTTAAGGGTAACTAAAATTCGTCTTGCGGTATTAGATTCACTAAGTCAGTCGGTGGGAGCTCTTTCTTACAGCGTGTTGCAGGAGGCTTTAGATAAATTTGACCGAACAACACTCTACCGTACACTGCTCACGCTTTCTGATCATGGGTTGATCCATAAGGCCTACGAAGCGAAAGGAGAGTCCTATTATGCGCGATGTTTTGGTTGCACAGGCATCGATCACAATCATGAACACCTTCACTTAAAATGTTCTAAATGTGGTGGCGTAGAATGTGTCGAAATCTCTGAACAGCTAAAAGAAAATTTGGCTCAATTGCCCTTTGAGGAGGTTAATATTTATGCCAAAGGTCCTTGTGCCAGCTGTGCCGCTTAAAGCGCTTAGAACACCAAATGCTTGATCGTTTCTCCGTTATTCATGAGTTGCTTAAGCGAATCAATGCCTATCTGCACATGTCGTTCGTCGTGAAGTTTTGAATTGACAGCGTCTTTTTCCATGGTTTTTACCCCATCAGGAATCATGGGCTGATCCGTTACCAGCAAAAGCGCTCCTGTTGGTATTTTGTTGTGGAACCCGACCGTAAATAAGGTTGCTGTTTCCATGTCTATCGCGTAAGCGCGAACCTTTTTAAGGTACTTTTTGAATTTGCTATCAAACTCCCAAACTCTTCGGTTTGTTGTGTACACAGTTCCCGTCCAATAATTAATATTATTATCACGAATGGTAGTACTTACGGCTTTTTGAAGGGCGAATGAAGGCATTGCTGGGACCTCTGGAGGAAAATAGTCGTTCGATGTTCCTTCTCCTCGAATCGCACCAATGGGGAGGATCAGATCACCAATATTGTTTCTTTTCTTGAGTCCACCGCACTTGCCTAAAAATAATACCGATTTGGTTTCTATAGCACTCAGTAGATCCATCACTGTAGCTGCATTTGGTGAACCCATACCGAAATTTATTATGGTTATCCCATCATGAGTGGCACTAGTCATACTTTTTCCTCTGCCCTGGATTTCAGCACCTGTGAGCGCAGCGAAAATATCAACATAATGCTGGAAGTTTGTGAGTAGGATATAGGCTCCGAACGCGTCTAAAGGAACGCCAGTATAGCGAACAAGCCAATTCGTTACAATCTCGTCTTTTGTTTTCATGTCAAATGGGTTTAGGACAAGGGTCGCTCTTGAGATAAAAAAGACCCTTAAGTACCTAAAGTTACAAAATTCGTACCTTGTCAAGGTAAAAATTCTACCTCGACAATGAAGAAAATCTATTTCGCATTTAGTGCATTATTGTTTGCTACTGTAGCCCATTCTCAGAGCAAAACGGTTCTTTTAAATATTGAACACAGACTTGGCACAGATACTTGTGCCACAGGCGTTGAGGGAATAAATAATTTAGGTAATCCATTTAAACTGAATAGGATCCAGTATTACATGGATGAAATTATTCTAGTGCATGACGGTGGTTCTTCGGATACGGCAGCGGCATTGGCATTAGTAGACGGCTTTAGCGAAACCAGCTTAAACTTAGGAACATTTACCGTTGACTCCCTGGAAAGTATTCGTTTTGCGGTAGGTGTGAATACCTCTCTAAACCATTTGGATCCAACGACCTATAATCCTAACCATCCATTAGCACCGAAAAGTCCTTCCATGCATTGGGGTTGGACAGCAGGATACCGCTTTATTGCTGCGGAGGGTTTAGGCGGTAGTACTTTTAGCCAAATCTTCGAATTCCACGGTCTAGGCGATGGAAATTATGCCCATTTGACCTTGCCTACTTCAGGAACGCTCGTCGCTTCTGATACACTATTGATCACGATAACGGCAGATTATAATGAGCTTTTCCGGGGTATAAATTTAGGTTCAGGTCCTATTAGTCATGGTGAAACTGGCGGGGCAGCGCAGACCTTACACAACATCAATAATTACGTTTTCACTTCGAGCGAAGGCAATGCAGCTATGGGATTAACAGAGAAGACTCCTGTTGTTGGTATTTATCCCAATCCTTCTAATGGCCAATTCGTTATTGAATCTTCTCAGGTAGGGACTTACGAAGTTTTGGATATGCTCGGAAGAAATATTATGAACGGTACCTTAGACCCAGGAACGAATAATGTGAACCTTAATGCAAATGGTTTGTTTATCCTCTGTATCAGCTCTTTAGAGGGACAAACAACGGTACGTAAAATCCATGTTGAATAAAGCACTGTTTTTTAGTATCACCTTACTTGTTGCATTGGGATGTGCGAAAGCTCCCGAGCCTGTATGGGATACAGCGCCTTACACATTAGATTTCGGTGGGCTTCCAGAACCCGAGTTACCGGCTGACAATCCGCTCACAGTGCAAGGCGTAAAGCTTGGACGCATGTTGTTTTATGAAACCCGTCTTTCGGGGGACAACTCAATGGCCTGCGCATCTTGTCATAAGCAGGAAAACGCATTTACAGATACAAACAGGTTTTCTACAGGTATAGATGGATTCTTGGGGCACCGCCAAGCAATGAGCGCCGTGAACATGTTGTGGAATACGAACGGCTATTTTTGGGACGGACGCGCACAAAAATTGCGAGATCAAAGCATTAGACCTATTCAGGATGTATTAGAAATGAATGAAACCATGGAGAATGTGGTTGAAAAATTGGAACAGGATACCCTGTACACGCATCAGTTTTTTAGAGCTTTTGGTAGTGAAAACATAACGTCATATCGCATCAGTCTTGCGCTGGAACAGTTTATGAATTCCATAGTTTCTTACCGCAGTAAATATGATTTATTCCTTGATGGAGAAGCCAACTTCACAGAAGAAGAGGAATTGGGTATGGAGCTTTTCTTTGAAGAATACAATCCATATTTCCCGGAAACTTCAGGAGCGGATTGTGGCCATTGCCACGGCGGTAAAAACTTTAGTTCTCAGGAGTACATGAATAATGGACTAGACAGTATCTATAATGATGACGGTCGCTATGATGTGACTGGATTAGAGTCGGATCGAGGTGCAATGAAAGTTACAACTTTAAGAAATATCGAGCTCACGCCTCCTTACATGCACGACGGACGTTTTAACACGTTGGAAGAAGTGATCGACCACTATAATGAAGGATTGCGCAATAACGCTTCACTAAATCCTGCCCTTGCCATGACCATGGGAACTGGTTTGATGCTTAATGAAACGGATAAAGACGCCTTAATCGCTTTTTTAAAAACCTTAACCGATACGAGCTTGATTCAAGACTCGAGGTATGCTTCGCCTTTTTAAGTTTCTATTATTCACTTTAATCTTGGGTTCATGCGTACCCGATGAGTCTTTTTTTGAAGGGCTTAATACTGCTTACCCCGCAATAGAATACCCCACAGATAATCCCAACAATGCTGCCGCGGCAACCTTGGGGGAACGACTTTTTTTTGATCCTATATTGAGTGTAGACTCTAGTATTAGCTGCGGTTCTTGCCATAAACCAGAACTGGGCTTTGCGACTAACGACAGGGTTACACCCGGTGTAGGTGGAGCATTAGGCAAACGTAACAGTCCATCTTTACTAAACGTTGGTTTCCAGCCTTATTTCATGCGTGAAGGAGGGGTCCCGTCTTTGGAGATGCAAGTCTTAGTTCCATTGGGTGATGCGACTGAAATGGCACATAATGTGGTTGACGCCGTTCGACGATTGAATCGAAATACCAGCTATAGAAATGAATTTCTCACCGTCTATGGCGATACGGCCTCTCCTTTTTTATTGGTTCGAGCATTAGCGAATTTCGAACGCACACTTATCGATTTTGACGCTCCTTTTGATCAATTTATTCAAGGCGATGCTACTGCATTAAGCAGCGACGCGATCAAGGGCGGAAAATTATTTTACGGAAAAGCTGCTTGCGTTCAGTGCCATTCAGGTGTTTTACTCACAGACTTCGGTTTTGCTAACAATGGAACGGCCATACTGGATTCAAGTGACTACGGCCGAGAATTATTGACCAATGAAAGCGGTGATAGGTATCTTTTTAAGATTCCATCACTTCGAAAGGTGCAGATCACGACGCCTTACATGCACGATGGCTCAGTGGCCACCCTTGCTGATGTTGTAGAACAATACAATGCAGGAGGGATGAATCACAGTTTTACCGATTCTAGAATTGAACCGTTAGACTTATCGGTTACCGAGAAAGAGCAATTGGTCGCATTTTTAGCATCACTTTAATCACGTCATCCGGGCAGTGTAAAGCTAAAAGGCAATAGGCCCTGTACGCCTGTGAATGCCAAAGCCTTGTTTGTCTTATTGAGTAAGATCAATTCAAAAGGCTTGGTTTGTCTCAATTCCGTTTCATGAAGTACTTGTCTGCATGACCCGCAGGGGGCTGCTGGATCGCGCTCCGATTCTCCCGTCATGATGTATACGGTTTCAATAGCTTCATTCGGATGAGCAGCTTTCGCTGCTAGTACTGCCACACGTTCGGCACATAAACCTGAAGGGAAGGCCCCATTCTCTTGATTCGTACCTACAATCATTTCACCCGATTCCATTACCACGATGCTGGATACGGGATAATTAGAGTAGGGGGCATAAGCTGAAATTAATAGCGCTTCGAGTTGTTCCGCGATCCCATTGGGAATGGCCAATGTTTCGCGCCAATTCTCATAGGTGCTATAGTGAAGGGTTATCTGATGCTCCATATGCAGGTATTTTAGGTCTTAATACAAGTTACCTATTATTCAATAGATTATCGACCAAGTTTCATTCAAAAAGAAAGGGCACCTCATTGAGGTGCCCTTTACTAATTATGAATTTTAAATCTATTCGAAGCTATAACGGCTTCCGTAACGCAACATTTGACCCAGAAAATCCATAGGGTATTCAACGGTAACGTCCACGATACTGTCCCCTTCAAATACAGGCACCATCTCAGGATTTACAAACCCGCTGTAAGGGGCTAAATTTAGCGGTTCTGAGCGTCTCAATACTTCCGCGTGAAGCTCTTGATCTACTTTGACACCATAGGTCTCCACCAGCTTTCTGCCGGCTTCAAAATCACCTTCACTTTTAATACGCTGAATTTCACGTAATAACTCACCAAAATATCCACGCAACTTCTCATAGTCGTTCACTACGAAATAGGTTTTACCATCGATCACCTTGCGTTCGACCACATTCTCCTCGCGTCCGCGTTCGAATGCCCATGAGGCCACCAATTGACGGTTACGCATGTGGTCTTCCTCTATGTCATCGCCAGGAAGAATACGACGCAATTGGAGCATCATTCCATTCGACATATAGTTATCGTATTCTGCATAGCCTGGTTCTTTATTTTCCATTAAACCAATCTCCTGCATTTTGTTGTCCAGTATGAAATAAAGTGCAACGAGATCCGCACGTGCCTCTTCAAGAGTAGAGCTGTAATTTTTAAGCGTTTGCTTCGGTGTTCCAATACCAGGATTAATCTTTCCTGATGCATGACCTACAACCTCATGAAGTGCCGTATGCATTTTTGAGCCCAATTCTCCATACTTTTCCGCACGCTCATTGTGCATGGTAGAAAACCCAAATTCTTGAGCCATTCCTTTACCAGCGCTTGCATGGTAGGCATCTTCAATATTACCTAAGGATACAGATTTAGAACCGTGCTCAACGCGAATCCAGTTCGCATTGGGAAGATTCACACCAATAGGTGTTGCGGGAGTTGCATCACCAGCTTCACCGGCTACAGTAACGATTTTATAGCTTACGCCCACCACGTTTTTCTTTTTGTGGTCATCCATGATAGGACTGTGATCTTCAAACCACTGTACATTATCTGCGACCACAGCCATTCGTTCGCTCGCATCAAAGTCTTTGACTTGAACGACCGTTTCATAAGATCCGCGGTATCCCATAGGGTCATTATATACTTCTACGAAGCCATTAATGTAATCTACATCACCGCCGGTTGTTTTGACCCAAGCGATATTATAGTCATCCCACTTTTTGAGATCTCCTGTCTCGTAGTATTCAATCAAAAGTTTCAATGCCGCCGCTTGGTCAGTATTTTCCGCAACATCTTTTGCCTTCTCTAGGTGACCAATTATTTCTTGAATGCTGCTCGCGTAACGTCCGCGTGCGCTAAAGACTTCCTCATAGATCTCTCCGTTTTCGTTGCGAGAAAGACGGCTATTTAGCCCATGACTAACTGGACGGTCCGGGTCGGCATCTACTTTCGCAGCGTAAAAAGCTTCCGCTTCTTCCTGCGAGATGTCCGGGGCATAGAAATTAACTGCAGAAGCCAGTAATAGATCTACGCCATCAGCACGATTCACTTTCTTCGCATCAAATTCAGGATCGAAAATCGCGCGTTGCGCTTCTTCAGAAAGTGTAATTCCGAGCGTATCTAATGCAGAAAGGA
>PZPA01000041.1 GCA_003045825.1 Bacteroidota bacterium | reverse complement strand
CCGTCGGAGAACCCAAGCATTATAGTCTGCTTATTTCCTCTCTGCGTTAAATGACGGCGGTAATTGGACTCCGAATACAGCGTATTCATGCTGGCACCTGCCCCCATCAAATCATCAATAGTTTCAAATAGAGGCACTATATCTACGCTGATTTTTTCATCACCAAATGCCGTCCAACGTGCCAATGCAAAAACACGAGCGACGTCCATAGCACCGCGGCAATTAGATATGATATACCGGTGCGCACCTTTAGGGCCATTCTTCGCTTGAATCTCACGAATCACCCGGAAGCTCTGCAAGGTATCGTCAACTCTGTCGTCGTCTGTGAGTGTACCGTCCCACTTTGCGTCTAAATCAAAGAGCTCTTCGGGAGTGGTTGGAACTTTCAATCCTAATTGATGTGCCACTGCATCAAATGCGCGTTTGATTTCGCGACTGTCCTGTCGGATGTCAATACTCGCAAAATGCGACCCGAACAAGGCGACACGATCTAATAGCTCTTCCACCAATTCCACGAAAATACTATCGTGTTGTTCGTGCAAGTCATTAAGGACCTTGTGCAATGCTGAACGGAACATTTTAAATTCCCATTCCTCCTGATGACGAATACAGCGAAGCACCATCTTTTCTATGTCCATCAGGTCCTCATAGACCCCTGAAAAAGAAATACGCCTCCTTAAATTTCTTAAGTCTTGATAGTAGCATTGTAAGAGCACATCACGCAATCTATTTGCTACTTGCAAAGTGGTCTCTACTGAAACAAAAGGATTGCCATCGCGATCGCCACCTGGCCAAAAACCTAAGTTAATGAGGTTCAATGTACCATCCCAATTCGGCAATGATCTTCGCATCGCCGCAGTAATATCGCCCGCACTTTGGTAAAAGACATTCTGTAGGTACCAAATTAAGTTGATTGCCTCATCGTAAGGCGTGGGCTTCGTTTTCTGGAAAAACGGCGTCTTGCCTAATTGCTTCAGATACGTTCTAATTGAAGCAAGGTCATTCTCTTGAATGGCATCCGTTAGATCCGTAATAATGGCTAAAACACGACCGGGATAAAACTGTGTAGGATGTGCTGTAAGTACCGGACGAATAGAAAAATCCTGGAGGCGATTCATCAAATCTTCTAAATTCCCAGCGCGCTCCATCCGCATCATAAATTCACTAAGAGACCCTTTACCCGAGAGGTTATTGAGTTTCCCGTAAGCCGCATCCTCTAAAGCGTCAACTAAAACTACCTGACGCTCTATGTATTGGATGACCTTGAACAAGAAATTTATTTGCTCCTTTCGATTTTCACCGTCCTTATACTCCTCAAAAAACTGCGCAATAATCTGAACGGGACTATGACCTTCAGCCAACTTTGCCAAGCAGAATTCATTCAACACGGGAATGAAAATTCCGGTGTTCTTGATCCCGTCCAAAGGCAGCGTTAAAAAGAGACTGTTGTACAGCTGAAATTTCAGCCCAACGTGATTTTCATAATTTGCAGCACTGAGTGCTAAATTTTCATTTACCTCCATATTAGGGTAGTCTGATTCCTGTTGCCGCCTGATAAATAGTATACCATTGTTGACGGTCTAATTTTATATTGAGCGCCGTTTGCGCTGCTTCTAAGTTTTCTGCTTTTGTCGTACCAATTACAGGTAAAATTCCCGCTGGATGCTGCAGCAACCAAGCCAAAGCTATGGCCTGCGGCGTCACTCCAAATTCTGACGCGAGTGAACCCAGCACTGATGCAACACCTTCTGGTAAATTTCCTCCACCCAACGGTGACCAAGCCATGGGCACTATCCCGTCTAATGTGCACTGATCTAGCCTACCATCGTCAAAAGCACTAACATCCTTCACAGAGATTTCTAACTGATGCACACCCACGGGCACTGTACTCTGCAACAGCTTGATCTGTGACGGCGTGAAATTACTTACGCCAAAACTCCGGACTTTTCCGCTAGAGTATAGCAATTCAAAAGCCTCAGCTACCTCATCGGGATCCATTAGTAGATCAGGGCGATGCAAGAGCATTACGTCAAGGTAGTCGGTCTGTAGGTTTCGAAGACTGTCCTCCGCACTTTGCAAAATGTGCGCCTTGGTAAAGTCATAAGCTTTGGTGTAGTGCGCGGGCTTCTGATCGCAAACATGAATAATACCGCATTTGGTGACCAATTCTATTTGCGAACGCCACTCAGGATGCAACTTCAATGCAGCTCCGAATTCAGCCTCTGTAGTATGATTACCATAAATGTCTGCATGGTCAAAAGTGCTCATTCCCAGGCTCATTGCCTTATCAATCATGGCCTCATATTGGGCTGTGGTAAATTTGGCATCCCAGATTCCCCATCGCATGGTTCCTACCACAATATCACTCATCCAAGGTGTACTATACATAGCTCTGAATTGAGCATGCAACATAAGGAATTCTTTACACTACTGCAGCCTAATTCGACGCTGCCATTTACCGGAAATAAATCTAACTGTGGCATCTTCTACCGCAGATTCCTCAGCTGCTGAATGATCTAAAGGCGAGCTGTCAGGATGGTCCTCACCTAACCAATAGACCTTGTGTGGACCAGCCCCCTTTAGTTGTATAGGCTGACTTCCGGAATATAAATTAGGTGGCACAAAGAAATAGCCGTTGCTACCAGTAGCCACCAAAGTGCCGTCACCATAGGCCACAATGGGATAATAGGAACTTAAAGGATAAGAGGCTACGCTTAAGTTTGTCCCGGCTTTTCGAATGGCCACATGAGGCGCTAACATCGGTGTTGTTAAAACTACATCACAGCAACTCATGAGTTTATTTTGGAAGGTCGAGTCAATGATGAGCTCACAAGAGTAAACTGCAGCGTGTTTTCCTGTGGTTTGAAAATCAAAAACTACTTTTTGCTGCTGACCTGGAGGCCGCTGAAGCGGTAATTGTTCTCTTTTTTCTTCCGCACTCAAGTCGAAATTGCGGGAAAAAGCGCCCGTATTTTGGTGCACATCAAAAAAATCAGATTTAGAGGAAGCGCGACGATTCGGGATTGTTAACGAGTCCGATTTATCAACAAAAAGAGACGTATCACGCTCATTTTGAGCCGATAAAGTAGTTGTCACGCCTGTGAAAATCGGCAATAAGAAAGCAAGCCAGCGCCCTGCAGGCACCGAATGAAGTAAGCATTTCATAATTAAGGGGTTTAGGTTAGTAAAAACTGCTCCTTAATAAGTTAGTCTACCACCCTAAAAGAGTCTACTTTTGCGCCTTAATAATTTTCGGCACATGAACTTGCGCAATATTGCTATTATAGCCCACGTCGATCACGGTAAAACCACCTTGGTAGACAATATGCTTCACACTGCGAAGCTATTCCGTGACAACCAACAGGTTGACGAACTTCTATTAGACAGTAACGACCTGGAGCGCGAGCGTGGGATTACTATTTTGTCTAAAAACGTGAGTATTCGCTGGAAGGATACCAAAATTAATATTATCGACACACCCGGTCACAGCGACTTTGGTGGTGAGGTAGAGCGTGTTTTAAACATGGCCGATGGAGTAATCCTTTTGGTAGATGCTTTTGAGGGTCCTATGCCGCAAACGCGTTTCGTACTGCAAAAAGCGTTGTCTTTAGGAAAAACTCCGATAGTAGTCATCAATAAGGTCGATAAGCCAAACTGTACTCCGGATTTGGTACACGACCAAGTTTTTGAATTATTCTTTAACCTAGACGCAACAGAAGAGCAACTGGACTTTGTTACGGTGTACGGCTCTGGAAAAGAAAAGTGGATGGGACCGGATTGGCAGACCAAAACGGAAGACATCACCTACTTACTAGACACGATCGTAGAGACCATCCCTGCACCTGCAGTATCTGAAGGTCCTTTGCAAATGCAAATCACCTCGTTGGACTTTAGTTCGTTCACGGGACGTATTGCTATTGGTCGCGTTACTCGCGGTAAAATCACTGAGAATATGCCCATCGCGCTATGCCGCAGAGATGGAACCGTGAAGAAAGCACGGATCAAAGAATTAATGACCTTCGAAGGCCTAGGTAAATCGAAAACAAACGAGGCCGTAGCTGGAGAAATCGTAGCTGTAAACGGTATTGAGGGCTTCGAAATTGGCGATACAATTGCTGACCCCGAAACACCAGAGGCAATGCCTACGATGGAAATAGACAAGCCAACCATGAGCATGTTATTTTCCATTAATAATTCGCCTTTCTTTGGTAAAGAAGGAAAACACGTGACTTCACAAAAAATTCGTGAGCGTCTCCAACTCGAGACAGAAAAGAATTTGGCTCTAAAGGTTGAAGACACTGGTGCTGCGGACCAATTCATTGTTCACGGTCGCGGTATTCTTCATTTGGGCATCTTGATTGAAACCATGCGTCGCGAAGGGTACGAATTGCAATTGGGTATGCCGCAGGTGATATTCAAAGAAGTAGACGGAAAGAAACACGAACCGATCGAAGAATTGACTGTAGACGTTCCGGAAGAAAGTGCAGGAAAAGTGATTGAATTGGTTACAAAACGCAAAGGTGAACTTCTAGTTATGGAGGCTAAAAATGACCTTACACGTTTGGAATTTGAAATCCCTTCTCGCGGTATCATGGGCTTGCGTAACAACGTTCTTACAGCTACAGCGGGTGAAGCAATTATGGCGCACCGTTTGAAAGAATACCAACCTTATAAAGGAGATATGGACCGTCGTATTTCTGGTGTTCTTATCGCGAAAGAGGCTGGTAAAGCCAGCACGTATTCTATGGATAAACTTCAAGACCGTGGTAAGTTCTTTATCGAACCGGGCGAGCAACTCTACGGTGGTCAAGTCGTAGGTGAAGCCAACCGACCAGGTGATCTAGTAGTTAACCCTTGTATTGCAAAACAATTAAACAACATGCGTGCTGCGGGTAAGGATGATAATTCCGCACTATTTACACCTATCAAATTCAGCTTGGAAGAAGCCATGGAATACATTGGTGCAGACGAATATGTGGAGGTAACGCCTGAAAGCATTCGCTTGAGAAAAATCTTATTGAATGAGAGCGACCGTAAGCGTCAATCGAAATAAAAAAGAAACATAGAAGTGAACTAAAAAGCCCCGCAGTGCGGGGCTTTTTTTTATGCTTCCATCTCGATGAGGATATCTAGTATAGCTGTAGCAGCCTGAGCAATTTTAGTCCCTGGACCAAAGATGCCTGCAACGCCTTGGTCGTACAAGAATTCATAATCTTGGGCAGGAATTACACCTCCCACAATAACAAGAATATCCGCTCTTCCAAGTGCTTTTAATTCTTCCAACACCGCTGGAACTAGACTCTTGTGTCCTGCCGCCAATGAACTAACCCCTAAGATGTGAACATCGTTTTCTACGGCCTGTTTTGCGGCTTCCTTAGGTGTTTGAAACAAAGGACCCATATCCACATCAAAACCTAAATCTGCGAATGAGGTAGCGACTACTTTTGCACCGCGGTCGTGACCGTCTTGTCCCATCTTTGCGACCATAATGCGAGGTCTACGACCGGCCTTCTCCGCGAATCGGTCTGATGCCGCTAAGGCCGCTTCAAAATCCTTATTCATTTTCATTTCATTGGAATAAACGCCACTGATGGTCTGGGTTTTTGCCACATAGCGGCCCCAATTTTCTTCTAAAGCTAAGGAAATCTCACCAAGCGTTGCACGCACTTTAGCCGCTTCCACTGCCAAAGCAAGGAGATTGCCTTCCCCACTTTTCGCGCATTTCGACAATGCTGCAAGCGCTTTATCTACGGCTTGCCTGTCGCGCGCCGCGCGCAGGGCAGCTAAGCCGGCAACTTGTGCCTCACGCACTTCATCGCCGCGTACCTCAAGAATATCAAGTTCGGCGCGCGCACCATTTTCAAATGCGTTTACGCCCACAATAATATCCGCTCCGCTGTCGATACGCGCTTGCTTTTTCGCTGCGGCCTCTTCGATACGCAGCTTAGGAATACCCGCTTCAATGGCCTTGGTCATACCTCCCAACGCTTCTACCTCATCCATCAGCGCCGTTGCACGATCGATCAAATCCGCAGTGAGTTTCTCCACATAATAAGAACCTCCCCACGGATCTGCGGTAAAAGTGATGTCGGTTTCAAGCTGCAAATGCAATTGAGTATTGCGTGCAATACGTGCAGAAAAATCAGTAGGTAGTGCGATGGCTTCGTCCAAAGAGTTGGTGTGTAAACTCTGTGTGCCACCCATAGTCGCAGCCATGGCTTCTATAGCCGTGCGCGTTACGTTGTTGTATGGATCTTGTTCCGTCAACGACCAGCCGGACGTCTGACTGTGGGTGCGGAGCGCCATAGACTTTGGATGCTCGGCACCCAGTGCTTTCAAATGTTTTGACCAAAGGAATCGGGCCGCACGCATTTTTGCTATCTCCATAAATGGATTCATACCTATGCCCCAAAAGAAGCTCAATCGTGGCGCAAAGGCATCAATAGCTAAACCAGCATCCATACCCGTTTTTACGTATTCCAAACCGTCACACAAGGTGTATGCCATCTCAATATCGGCTGTGGCACCGGCTTCCTGCATGTGGTAGCCTGATATGGAAATGCTATTAAACTTCGGCATATTCGCACTTGTATAGGCGAAAATATCTGAGATGATACGCATACTTTCCTTTGGCGGATAGATGTACGTATTGCGTACCATAAATTCTTTGAGAATGTCATTTTGAATGGTCCCACTCAGTTGGTCCAATGCAACCCCCTGCTCTATCGCCGCTGCGATATAGAAAGCCATAATCGGTAAAACAGCACCATTCATGGTCATCGATACGGACATTTGGTCTAATGGAATCCCATCAAATAGCACCTTCATATCCTCAACAGAATCGATAGCGACCCCAGCTTTTCCAACATCACCAAAGACTCGTTCGTGGTCACTGTCGTACCCGCGATGCGTGGCTAAATCAAAGGCCACAGATAATCCTTTTTGCCCCGCCTCTAGATTTCTGCGGTAGAACGCATTCGACTCCGTTGCAGTTGAAAATCCCGCATATTGGCGTATGGTCCACGGTCTACCTACATACATCGATGCATAGGGCCCGCGCACATAGGGGGGTTCACCAGGCAGCGTCCCAAGATGGGGCACGCCCTCCAAGTCTTGGCGCTGGTAGTTGCTTTTTACCACGATCTGCTCTGGCGTAGTCCATTTAGAATTTGCTCCCATACCCTACGCTTTTTTACGAAGTTCTTTTTCCAGTGCCTCGGCCCAACGAACTGGACGTAACGGCTCAATATCACATGCTGAAAACTTCTTTTGATGTGCTGTTCGACGCACGGCATCCGACGGTTCAAAACCCTCAGGTAAGCCAGTTGCAGCAGGGAATTTATTCACCCCCAAGTATTCGCTTGGTGCTGCTTCAGATGCTTCGGCCCAAATTTTATCTTGAATCCAATTCGACTTCAATGCCTCAATGATACCTCCCATTTCGCGAACCTCTTGAGCCATTTCCCACGCTTCTTCACAAAGCTCTTTGGTGAGTGTTTCAATAAAGTAGGAACCTGCAGCGGGATCTTCTACACGGTCCAGGAAACTCTCGTAGGCGAAAAGGTAATGTTGGTTTAATGCCAATCGTTCGGCCTCCGCATCATAAGCGGAAGTAACCGCTGTATACGGACGGATCTGCAAGGCATCTGCACCCCCAGTAATGGCGCCGAAAGCGGCCGACGCCGCCCGCAATAGATTAGTCTCTATATCCAATGCACTCTGCTGCTGAATACTGGTCTCTGCATAAATCTCTAGGTGCACCTGTGGCAAACCATAGGTTTCAAGCAGTCGACCCCAGAGCAATCGCATGGCTCTAATCTTGGCCATTTCCTCAAACATATGAGTGCCTGCACTTAATCCCAACCAATACTGAGCTAAACCAACTTCTCCAAATGCATCCAGATAAAAATCTAAATGTGCCAGGGCAAGGCCCAATTGGGTTCCGGCAGAAGCACCGCAAGCGCCATAAAAATTGGCGTTTACGCACATGAATTTAAATTGCGGCGGCGTTAATCTGCTCAGTTCTCCCAAATCATACATCTTTGACTCGTCCCAATAGCCGGTTCGCGCAGCAATCTCAACCGGGTCAATATTTATGAACCCATGAATCTGATCAAGTGGGTGAATCTCATTATGGGCATGGTGCAGTAGGGCCTCCATGACTTCCGGACCACTTCCTTCGACAACCAGCCCTAAATGAATGTAACGCAAGTCAATATCGCGAAGAATGCGCGGCAGGTATTGGTAATCGTAGAGGTAAAAAAGCAGACCGCTCGCGCCGTGTTTTAAGCGCTCTAATGCCCAGTCGTTTGCAGCAAATTCTTTCTCAACTGCATGCTCTTGTACCATCAACCACCATGGTTTGGCTCGAAAACCGGGCTGCTGGTCAGGCGCTTCAGTATATAAGGGTGCTACGCTTTTGCCATGCGGATAGGCACGGCCAGTTTTATCATTCATCCTTTGAGGATTCAAATTCTATGATGGTTATCTTTTCACCTTCGCGGTGCATACCAAAGTTTTCGCGCGCATAACGCTCAAAGGCTTCAGGATTTGTCTCTAATTGTTCTAAAAGGGTTTTATCACGCTCCAGCGCCTCCTCATAAAATTCAATGTCGTTCTCGAGGTCGTCTATTTGCCCATTCAATTCTGAATGAATAAAGTAGCTGTTGGTGTCTAAAAAAATCATCCAAACCACGAAACTCATTCCCGTCAAAAAGTATTTATTCAGGAGGATTTTGGCGGCCGGATGTTTAAGCATTTTTTTCATCATTCCTAAGATACTACATGAATTTAGGTTGGCCTACAATTGGTCCGATTTCTCTTCCGCACGATCGCCTCTCCCCATAACATCTTGAAGTTTGATCAGCTCTGCATAGGTACCGGTCTTCTGCATCAACTCTTCATGCGTACCGCTTTCAATGACCGCACCATCATCTAAGACAATGATTTGATGCGCCTTACGAATCGTACTAAGCCTGTGGGCAATAACGACCGAGGTACGCCCCTTCATTAATCGGTCAAGGGCTTCCTGAACCAGGTGCTCGCTTTCGCTGTCTAAGGCACTGGTGGCCTCATCTAGAATTAACAATTGTGGATCTTTCAACAAGGCCCGAGCGATGGCTATGCGTTGGCGCTGACCACCACTTAGTTGAACCCCACGATCGCCTACCTTGGTTTCTAAACCTTCAGGGAAACCATCGATGAATTCCCATGCATTCGCCTCTTTTGCTGCCTCAATAATCATGGCATCGCTAGCATCTGTATTTCCGTAGGTAATATTTTCTCGAATGGTCCCTCCAAAGAGTAAGACATCCTGTGGCACCAATGCCAGTGCACTCCGCCAAGATTGAAGGTTCATAGAGGCTACCGATGCTCCGTTTGCTGTAAACTCCCCTTCAAAATCGGTATAAAAACGCATCAATAAAGACGCTATCGTCGATTTTCCAGAGCCACTTCTACCAACCAATGCAAGGGTTTGTCCTTGAGGTAAATTAAAACTTAAGGATTTTAACACTGGAACATCCGCGCGGGTTGGATAGCTAAACTTGACCTCGTTCATGGCAATAGAACCAATCTCGATTGCCGCGGCTGGCGCCTGCACCGGCTCCATTTCAACCGTTTCATCGAGAAGTCCAAAGATGGTTTCCGTCGCACCTATGGCCTTCTGCAACTGCGCATACACGTTGGCCAAACCTCCTATGGAACCGCCAATAAACAGGGCGTATAAAATGAATTCATTTAATTTTTCAGCCGCCAATTCACCCTCATGAACCATGCCCGCACCAAACCAAATAACGAGTGCGATTGCACCAAAAAGTCCAAAAGTGATAAAACTGGAAAACGCACCACGGTAATACCCTCCTTTAACGGCAAGACCTACAACATTTTGAATGCGCTTGGCGTAACGACTCCTTTCCCAGGCTTCGTTGGCAAAAGCCTTCACCGTCTGAATTCCTGCAAAGGTTTCTTCCACGATGGTATTTGAAGCTGCTACTTCGTCTTGCACACGTTTAGCGTATTTGCGGATAAAGCGACCAAAAAATAAAGTCACAATCATAAACGGCGGAATAACGGCAACAATAAACAACGTGAGTTTTATCGACGTAAAGGCAAGAATGGCAATTCCCCCAATGACCATGGAAAGCCCACGTAAAAATTCAGCTAAAGTGGTCGTTAGTGTTTCACCAATTTGCGCCGTATCCGACGCGACGCGGGAGTTCAACTCTCCCACTCTCCTGCTGGAGAAAAAAGACATGGGCAGGTGCACCAAATGGCCATACAAATCTTCCCGAAGCGCCGCTAAAGCTCGCTCTGTGACGATCACAAAAATGACCACACGGAAAAAACCGGCCACACTCTGCAAGGCCAGTAGTCCCATCATCTGCGCCATGTTTCCACGCAAGTTCACGGCAGACGAAGACATGAGCCCTCCTAATAATTTCGGGAACAATAGCGAGGTGCCCATGGTTATGAGGAGGAAGAAGAAGCCAACGATCCACAAAACACGGTGTGGACGCAGGTAAGAAAATATTTTACGTAGCTGACTTAAGTCTTTTAACGATAGCGGTTTACGCTTTTTATCAGAGTCCGGCTGACTGGTATTTCTTCTTCTACTCATAACTGCGAAGTTAAGCCGTATGGCCTACCTTTGCGCATCAAATTACAAACAATGGCGGGAGCAGAAAACATCAAACCGTACGACAGCGAAGCAGCAAAAAAAGAGCAAGTAGCTGAAATGTTCAACAACATTTCGAAGCGTTATGATCTGCTCAATCATTTATTGTCATTGAATATTGACAAGGGCTGGAGACGTAAAGTGGTCAAAATGGTCAAGGCAGATGCTCCAACCTTGGTGCTCGATGTAGCCACGGGTACGGCGGATCTAGCCATTGCTTTGGCGAAAGGTACTGGCGCAGACATTACAGGCGCTGATATTAGCGAAGGGATGCTTGAAGTCGGTCGCGGAAAAGTCGCAAAAAAAGGCTTGAGTAAGAAAATAGTTTTGGAACTGGGCGATAGTGAGAACTTACCCTATGCCGACGCGACGTTTGATGCCATTACAGTGGCTTTTGGCGTGCGGAATTTCCAAAATCTACACAATGGCTTGAAGGATATGATGCGCGTGTTAAAACCAGGTGGCCAATTGGTTGTTCTTGAGTTTAGCCAACCGCGCCATTTTCCATTCAAACAACTCTACTGGTTTTATTTTAAAGCCATTCTGCCAACGGTAGGAAAACTCGTCTCAAAAGACCCACGCGCATACACATACCTGCCAGAGAGTGTTGAAGCTTTTCCTTACGGCGCAGCGTTTGAGCAAGAGCTCGAACGTGCCGGGCTAATACCAAAGCGCACGCGCCCTGTTACCTTCGGAATTGCCACGATCTATCAGGCACGAAAAGAAGCTTGATAACGTTCTAGTAGGAATGAATAAAAAAGTACTCATTTGGATTGTTTTGTGCGCGCCGCTCTTCGCCTCTGCGCAGTTTTCTCGATTGCGGAACCAACCGTTGTTCGACAAAACACCCTTGCACTTTGGGTTTCACATTGGGTTGAATTGGTACGATTTTAATATGGACCTTGCAGACCTCAGCGAGCAGCCAGACCTGTTCGGGGTGACTAGCGAAGCATTGCCCGGATACAACATCAATATCGTTTCTAACTTGCGTTTGACTGAACATTTAGACCTGCGTTTTACACCAGGTTTTGCTGCCACCGTACGAAAACTTCATTTTGACATGATTCATCCATTTACGGGTGAGCGCACGATAATTTCGCGACAAATTGAAAGTTCTTACGTTCAGTTCCCACTGCATTTGAAGTTCAAAAGCGTTCGCATAGACAATTACAAACTGTACCTCATGGGCGGTATTCGCTATACCAATGACCTTGCTTCAAAAGCGAAAGTGGTCGACGATGGTTTGTTCAAACTTCAGCGACATGTTGCCGATTACGAAGTGGGCTTTGGTGCTGACTTTTATTTCGAGTATTTCAAATTTTCCCCGCAAATTCGCGCGGCTTGGGGACTAACAGACCTCTTGGTGCAAGACGGCACACCACAAGTCGAAGCCTTTGACGCTCTGCGTAATCAAGCTGTTCTGATTAATTTCACTTTCGAATAGTGGGTACTGTCGGCATCCGCTACATGCTCATCTCAGTTGGGTGCTTCGCTGCGGTAAACTTAATGGTGAAATACCTGCCGCACCTGCCCGCCACAGAATTGGTCCTCTTTCGTTCTCTGATCACCTTTGCCATCAGTTATACGCTGCTCAAGCACAAAGGTATTTCTCCGTGGGGCATGGATAAAAAATGGCTCATCATTCGAGGTATCGCCGGTACTACTGCATTGACGGTTTTCTTTTATACCATTCAAAAAATGCCTTTGAGTGCGGCAGTGACGGTTCAATACCTCAGCCCATTCTTTACCGCTTTTATAGCCGGCTTCCTTTTGGGTGAGCGCACGCGGTGGGCGCAATGGCTTTTTTTCCTTGTGTCCTTTATCGGGATTGTGGTAATCAAAGGATCGAGCGCTCAAATTCCCCCAGCATTACTAGCCTTAGGTATTGGCTCAAGTGTTTTTTCAGGACTGGCTTATAACGCCATACGAAAATTAAAAGACGAACATCCTTTGGTTGTTGTCATGTATTTTCCGCTAGTAGCAACGCCCGTGATGATTGTTTTTAGCCTCTTTAACTGGGTCACACCTTCCTCAACAGACCTCGTTTTACTGATAGCTATTGGTATTATGACACAATTCGCGCAATTGTACATGACCAAAAGCTACCAACTTTCCGAAGTCAACACGGTAGCTCCACTCAAATACATCGGCGTCATATTTGCCTTAACATGGGATATTGTGTTGTTCGATTTCATCCCGAACGGGCAAATGTTCCTGGGAATCGCGTTAGTTATTGGCGGGGTAGTATTAAATCTTCGCTTTAAAGCTCGGTTGAAGCGCTCGCATACGCATACAGAAGGGTAGCTCCACTTACTGCAACATTCAGACTCTCTATTTTGGAGGCATTGCCTGGCAAAGTCACCTTACTTCCAGCAGATTTAAACACATCGTCACAACCTTGGCCCTCGTTTCCCAAGACCAATACATCCTCTGGTGACCAATTCATTTCTGATGCCGGTGTCCCGTCCATATCTGCCACAAGTAAGCGTCTGCTGTTTATTGCGCTCCAATTCACCCATTCCTCCGCGGTTTTTTCAACGCACGTCAAATGAGCCAATGCTCCCATACTTGATTGTACTACCTTGGGATTAAAGACATCTACACTACCCTTTACCAAGCCAATATGTTCCACGCCGTACCAAAGCGCTGTGCGCAACAACGTCCCCATATTTCCTGGATCTTGTATCCGATCCAGCAATAAAATAAAACCGGTATGTGCCTCGAAATCGCCTAAATGTACCGGTTGTTTAAAGAGTGCCAATACCGGACTAGGAGTTTCTAAAAAGCTGATACTCTTCATGTCCCGGAGACTGATTTCATTTGTTTGAACCGCGCTTGTGAAATGCTGCTCAATGCCTTCCGTCAAATAAATATTTTCTACCTCGAGGCCTGCCTTCATTAAATCAGTGACTAACTTCAAACCTTCCGCAACGAATAGTCCCGACTTTTTTCGGTTCTTGCGTACAGCAAGGCTGCGGATTAATTTTTCTTGATTTTTAGTGAGCACGTTGACCAATTTTACGGCTAAAATACACCGCTTTTTCTACCCCGTACTGTTCGGGGGCACACTGTTGTTCATTACATCGAGCTGTTCAGGCTTACAACAGGCCACGACAGAATCGCCCTTATTGGTCAAAAACGATATTCGCATCAACGGCCGCCCCACCCTTAGCGACGACGATTACGACATCATGCGTCAACGCCCAAACAAGGGCCTAGGTAATGTCAGAATGTTCCTTAGCTTATACGGACTAGGCAGTAAAATAGGCGATAACGCCACTGGAAATTGGCTAAAAAGGATTGGGGAACCCCCAGCGTTTTTCGACAGAGTGGCTTTCGAAGCGACCGCAGCTCAACTGCAGCAGCACTATTTCAATCTGGGCTACTATTTAGTTGAAGACACTGCATTTGCGGAGCAAAATGGAAAGAAAGTTGTCGCCCATTATCAAATAAACACAGGACCACAATACAATATTTCAGCCTACAACCTTCGCTCTACTAGTCGCTTTATTGATTCAGCACTTGCACATTACCCCAAAGAACTTGAGTTAGGCGATGCACTGAATGCCCAGCGCATTGAGGATGAGCAATTGGCCTTAACTAACTTCCTCAAAGACCACGGCTATTTCACGGCCCAATTGGGTTGGGTCTATTTCGAAATAGATACCACAGGCGGACCTAATGCAAGTGAAATTACGGGCGTTGTCGACCCATTCATCTTTGGCGGTTTGGACGAACGCCAGCGAATCTCTAAGATCACTGTTCGTCCTACCTATTCGTTTCAAGAGGCGAATACTGTAAATGACAGTACCCGAACCGTGCACGGTATAGATGTCCTTCAAAACGACAGGCTGTTTCGCCCGGGGTTTTTAGATGAACAAATTTACCTAGAACGCGGCGCGTTTTACGATCAAAACCTCCTTCGAACAACCTATAAAAATCTATCTAGCCTAGGCGTTTTCCAAACAGTAGAGGTGAATGTCCAACCAAAAGACAATGCCTTACATGCCACTTTAAATTTGGTTCCTCTACCCAAGCGTTCGGTGAGTGCCAATCTCGAAGGATTGGGCAATAGCGGCAGTTTAGGTGTTGGTGGCAGTTTTAATTGGGACAATAGAAACCTTTTTAAAGGTGGTGAAACCCTAAGACTTTCTTTAGGCGGGGCATTGACAGAGCAGCGCAATTCCTCGAGCACAAGCTGGCTTATTGATGCACGTGAACTCAATGCAGGTGTATCCTTGCACCTGCCTAAATTACTATTGCCAAAAACACTAACTCCTCCGCAAGCTAAATTTTGGCGCCCAAAAACGAAACTAGGCACCCAAGTCGCCTACCAGTACCGTGCCCAAGAATTCAATCGATTCAATTTTTCGACCAATCTCGAATACAGCTGGACACGGCAGGGTGCAAAGCATGTGTTCAACCCTGCCCAGCTCTCCTTTGTAAGTATCAACTTTGCTAACGACACGGCCCTAGCCCCCTTCCTATTCGTTGGTTTTCAAAACATCATTTTTGCCACTACGGCGTACCAATACACAAAAAGCTGGAGTAACGACAAGACGCGCTACTTCCTGAACGCCTCAGCAAAAAGCGGTGGCCACCTGGCCCGTTTAAGTGGCCTGAACGAATGGAACGGAAACCCCATTGCTCAATTTGCTAAAACCGGTCTCGATTTCCGCGTATACCGGAGTTTGGTGCGAAAAAGACAATTGGCCTCACGAACTTTTTTAGGCGTTACTCAGAGTTGGAACAGTCCATCGGGTTTTGTACCCTTTGAACAATCATTCTTTATGGGAGGTGCGAATGATCTGCGTGGCTGGACGGCCTACCACTTTGGACCTGGCGCCACAAGTGAAGACCTGCTGCAAAGCAGTGGCTTTTTCTCTGCTGCACCTATAAAATTGGTTCAGAGCTTCGAGTACCGTTTTACCATTCAGCGCGCCATCAAAGGAGCTGTATTCCTCGACGCGGGAAATATGTGGCTCTTCAATAAAACCTACACTGGAACTTTTACCAGTGCGCAAGAAGCCGCTATTGAAGCGGGGACTTTTGGCTGGGACAGTTTCTACAAACAATTGGGAATCAACACGGGCTATGGCCTTCGATACGACCTTGAGTTTTTCATCATCCGTGCGGACCTTGGACTCAAAATCCACCACCCCGGTGCTGTCGACCGCTCTAATTGGGTCATTACTGCGCCACAATTGCGTGATTTCAACCTCGCATTAGGTATAGGTTATCCTTTCTAATTTAGGGTGTTCGCTTAAAACATTTGGTTTATTTTAGCGGCTCAATTAAACACCTAAGAATTATGATGTCCATTGACAAGATTAGAGAGTTGCTAGGCGATCAAGCTGATGCTTTGTTGAACCACACTTCTACGGCAATCACCAAAGACTCTTTGGCGATTTTACCTTCTGGCAACTTTGTCACGGAATCTTTCACAGAATCAAACCGCAGTATCCAAGTCATGAACTCACTTCAGCGCCTTTACGGCACTGGACGTTTGGCGGATACCGGTTATTTAAGTATCCTTCCCATTGACCAGGGAATCGAACACAGCGCTGGTGCTTCTTTTGCACCAAACCCTATGTTCTTCGACCCTGAAAACATCGTTAAAATGGCGATCGATGCAGGTTGTAATGCGGTAGCTTCAACCTATGGTGTATTGGCCACTGTGGCGCGTAAGTATGCCCACAAAATCCCATTCGTTGTTAAAATCAATCACAACGAATACCTTTCGTACCCAAATACCTTTTTACAGAGCCCTTACGGTTCCGTAGATGAAGCTTGGAATATGGGAGCTTGTGCTGTGGGTGCAACGATCTACTTCGGTCACGAGCAAAGCCGCGAAATGATTGAGCAAGTTGCAGCTGCATTCGAACGTGCACACGAATTAGGTATGGCCACCATCCTTTGGTGTTATACAAGGAATGATGCGTTCAAAGTAGACGGTGTAGATTACCATACTTCTGCCGATTTATCTTCTCAGGCGATTCACTTGGGTGTAACCATCCAAGCCGATATCATCAAGCAAAAGCTTCCTACCAACAATGGTGGATACAACGCTACGGGTCACGGTAAAACGCATCCTAAGGTGTATTCTGAGTTGACTACAGATAACCCGATTGATTTAACGCGTTACCAAGTATTAAACAGCTACAATGGTCGCATCGGTGTGATTAACTCTGGAGGTGCTTCAACCGGTGACGACGCAAATGATTTGAGCGAAGCAGTGTTGACCGCAGTAGTGAACAAACGCGCGGGCGGTCAAGGTCTTATTCTAGGACGTAAAGCTTTCCAAAAAGAGTATAACGACGGTATTGCATTGTTGCACGCCGTTCAAGACGTTTACCTCAACGACGATATTACCATCGCGTAAGGCAAACGATATAAATTCAATGTAAAAGGGCATTCATCTTACCGATGATTGCCCTTTTTAGCTACTTTAGCACCCTACAAACTGCACAGAGGAACGAATACTATGGGTTGGTTTAAAAGAACTGAGGTGGGTATTACCACCGAAACCAAAGACAAAAAGGAGACCCCTGACGGGCTTTGGCACAAATGTCCAAAATGTAAAGTAATCGTTAGCGTGGACGACCACGAAGCGGAACTTTGGACTTGCGGAAACTGTGGTCACCATGACCGCATTAATGCCAAAGAATATTTTAAAATACTCTTTGACAAAGGTCTCTTTACTGAGCTTGACGCAAAAATGGAAAGTAAAGATCCATTGAAGTTTGAGGATACTAAGCCCTATGTGGATCGCCTGAAAGCGGGTCAAAAGAAGTCAGGGCTAAAAGACGCCATTACTACAGGCTATGGTGAAATGAACGGTAGACCCATTGTAGTTGCGTGTATGAATTTCAATTTTATCGGCGGTTCCATGGGTTCTGTTGT
>PZPA01000100.1 GCA_003045825.1 Bacteroidota bacterium | reverse complement strand
GCATCGAGAGGAGCCGTCTTCTCATAAGAATTTCTTGTACATCAAAGAGTTAGCGATTTGTTCGCGTCCTCAATTGTTTGTTTTAAAGTTAAGGTCTATTTGAAACCCTCGCTATATGCGTTGAGTGAACTTATTAACCGATGCGTAAGCGCATTTCGAGACCTACTTCCGAAGTAATACAAGAGAAATTAGGCGTTAAGCTTGTGAGTTTTTCAGAAATCGTGACATTTGTCACGTTTTTAGAAACTTCCCCCAAATGAATGATCAAGAGCGTGCTGCGCACATCAAAGCACTCAATGAAGCGTTTCGTCCGCTGCAACCGGAGCAACGCATTACAGAATTGTATAGAAATTATAGTGTGGAGCAGGTGATGTTGACCAGTTCTTTTGCTGCAACTTCAGCGTATTTACTGCATCTTTTTTCGGTCTATCAGCCGGAGCAAGAGGTGCTTTTCATTGATACGGGATACCATTTTGAAGAGACCCTGCTGTACAAGGACTACCTCACCAAGGTATACGGATTGAAAACCCGCGAGGTGCGTGCGGAAGATTGGAAACACGAATTCACCACTAATGACGAGACTTGGTCGAAGGACCCCGATTATTGTTGCACCATTAATAAAGTGGAGCCGCTAGAGAAGTTGAAGGATGAACATGAGGTGTGGGTCAGTGGCTTAATGCACTGGCAAAGTGACCGTAGAAAAACCCTTGATATTTTTGAGGACCGGGGTGGTGTGATCAAATTTTATCCGCTTTTGGATGTCACCATGGAGCAGCGCGAGGCGTATATCAAAGACCATTTATTGCCATTCCACCCAATGCAATCGAAAGGCTATTTCAGTATTGGGTGCAAACACTGTACTCAGCCCGGAGGTGGGCGCGAAGGTCGCTGGAACAACAGTCCGAAGACGGAATGTGGTTTGCACCTGTAATGCTGTTGGGGCTTGAGGGGCGTCAGGATGGTTAGGTAAATGGAACTGTGGAAATGAAAAACCCGGCTGTATGACCGGGCTTTTCTCAACTAACACAATGTCATTACTGACAAACAATCCAACGATAATACTGCAGGGTACTATCGTTGGTTACCACTATTTCGCCCGAGTGGTCCTGGACACTCAATAGGGTCGCAAAACAAAAACTTACTACCACTCTAATATTGTTCTATATATGCTTAACGCCCTCATAACCATTTGGTTCAAAGGCGAATGGATTATTTTTAAAAGCCAACGCCCGGTCTGGTCAGGACCGGGCGTTGCTCTAAAAATTTTGCTATTCCGCGTTGACTTAAATGTTGGAATAGAAGACTTTCGTGTTCTCGTCCACGGGTGCACAACCGTCGTAACGGGTAGGCACAGGATTGTAGTTGAGCACGCCGTCCGCGGCCGCCTCTTCGGAGGTGAAATAGCCGAGCATGGTGAGCTCTTTCAACGTGCGGAAGAAATGCGAACCGTCATCGGCGGCCGCGGCATCATATACGCCTAAAAAGGCTTCACGATCCATCTGGGTCGCTTCCTCAAAGGCACCGCCTAAGGAGCGCTTGCCTTCCACGGCAATCTCCTGGATACCGGCATTCAATTTCTCTTGCATGTCTGGGTAATAGCAATCGCGAATCATCACATCAATAAAGGCACCAATGCGCGCGTCGCGGGCACCGGCGGTGGCGGTTCTAGGGATGATGGTTTCTGCAATCGCATCCAGAATAGCAAGCCGTTCGGGGCCCGCGGTAGAAGTATCGGGATCAAAAGAACAGCTCTCTAACAACACTGTAGGAGCAACCAACGTTCCACCAATAGCCAGCGCCATGCGCTGCACCATCTGTCTACGGGTCAATGTATTTTTTTCCATGAGTTCTAGAGTTTTAAAGGTTGCCTTTCTTCAATTCGTTCACCGCATAATCTGCTGCACGAGCCGTCATCGCCATATACGTGAGCGACGGATTCACACACGAAGAAGAGGTCATGGCCGCACCGTCCGTGATAAAGACATTCGGCGCGTCCCAAACTTGGTTCCATTTATTGAGCACCGAATTTTCCGGTGCCGTCCCCATGCGGGCCGTTCCCATTTCGTGGATGCCCATGCCCAGGGCATAATCGGACTCCCAGCCGTTGACATTAGTGAAGCCTGACGCCTCAAGCATATCGACCGCATCTTGCTTCATATCTAGACGCATTTTAAGTTCATTTTCTCTGAGCTGCGCGTCGAAAGAAAGCACGGGGAGTCCCCATTTATCCGTTTTCGTACGGTCCAATTCTATCTTATTTTCATGATAAGGCAACACCTCGCCGAAGCCCGTCATACCCATGGTCCACGGACCCGGTTTGCTGATGTTTTCCTTGAAATCGGCCCCAATTCCGAGCTCGCGAACACCGCGTCGCCAGTCGCCGCGCGACGCAGAACCCTGGTAGCCAAACCCACGTAAATAGTCGCGCTTGTCGCCATCCCAATTCCGGAAACGAGGAATGTAAAATCCAGTGGGGCGCCCGCCAAAGTAGTATTTGTCCTGATCGCCTTCCCAAGTCCCGCTCGCCCCAACTCTGAAGTGGTGGTCCATTAGATTGTGGCCCAATTCTCCTGAACTGGAGCCCAAACCGCCTTCCCAAACGTCTGTCGCACTGTTCATCAAAATCCAAGTCGAATTCAATGCGGACGCGTTCAAGAATACAATAGGTGCGGTGTACTCGTAGGTCATGTTGGTCTCGGCATCGAGCACCACCACGCCTTTCGCTTTCTTACCGTCTTTATCGTAGATCAATTCCTTTACGATACTGTGCGGCCGTAAGGTCAAATTCCCCGTCGCCATCGCGGCTGGGAGGGTAGAAGCTTGTGTACTGAAGTAGCCGCCGTATGGACAGCCCAACCAACATTTGTTTCGGTATTGGCATCCCGTGCGGCCATGATGGGGAACAGCGATGTTCGAGGTGCGGCCAATGATTAATCGGCGTTTTTCATCAAAGGCTTTGCGAATGCGATCCGCAGCCGTTTGCTCCACACAATTCAGGTCCATGGCATGTAAATACACACTGTCCGGCAACACATCCATATCCTCGTGCGAACCGCTCAATCCAGCAAATTTCTCCACATGCGTGTACCACGGTGCCATGTCGTCGTAACCGATCGGCCAGGGCGTTGCAATGCCTTCCTTTTCATTGGCTAAAAAATCCTCACGGTTCCATCTGTAGCTTTGGCGTCCCCACATCAGTGAGCGCCCACCTACGTGGTAGCCGCGGTACCAATCGAACCGCTTTTTCTCCGTATAGGGACAGTCTTGATCGTCCACCCACCAATCCGGGTTCAGTTCGTTCAAGGCGTAATCTCTTTTGAGCACCGGATTGCGATCTTCTTGCGCCGTGGTCGCCCTCCCGCGGTGCGGAAATTCCCAAGGATCCTTATTGGTATTCGTGTAGTCTTTGATGTGCTCCACGTTTTTACCGCGTTCGAGCATCAAGACCTTCAGTCCTTTTTCGGTGAGCTCTTTTGCTGCCCAGCCCCCGGATATCCCGGAGCCAACAACAATCGCAT
Organism: Bacteroidota bacterium; assembly: GCA_003045825.1. Lineage (GTDB taxonomy): Bacteria > Bacteroidota > Bacteroidia > Flavobacteriales > Schleiferiaceae > UBA10364. The sequence goes on along the minus strand of PZPA01000100.1, from coordinate 549 downwards.
CGTAATGCATCTTATCCTCTGCCATATCTTTTTCTTACGGTCTTAATTAGCGTATAAATTCAGTAAAGCTGCGCGCCATACTTTCTTTCTTTGGTTCTGTGAACAGGTATTCTAAAGCCACATAGCCTTCGAATCCTGTGCTTTCTATCGCGGCCATTACCGCGGGGTAGTTGATCTCTTGCGCTTCCCACGGTTCATTTCTTCCCGGCACGCCAGCCACGTGGTAATGCCCGTACCATTGGTGGTTTGCTTTGATGTTTGCCACCAAATTGCCCTCCATGATCTGCATGTGGTAAATGTCGTAGAGCAGTTTAAAACTAGGGCTGTTCAATGCGCGGGCCAATTCTATACCCCACCGGCTGCTGTCTGCCATATAATCGGGATGGTCCACCAAACTGTTGAACAATTCCATCTGCAACACCACGCCGTGTTCCTCTGCTAAAGCCACCATCGGCTGCAACGCTTTCACGGCCTGCTCCAAGCCCTGCGCTTCACTCAGTCCACGACGGTTTCCGCTGAAACAAATAAGGTTGGTATAGCCTGCTTTTG
>PZPA01000040.1 GCA_003045825.1 Bacteroidota bacterium | reverse complement strand
TGCTTTTAGACAGTGCTTTGGCTATAAATATGCCTAAGCCTTCGGCCGGTTTCCAATACCTGAATGATCCTTACGTTCCCTTACGAGTGGCTTTTAGTGAGAAAGCACAGAATGAGGTAAGCTGGACATGGTATTTGGATTCGACAGTAATCACGGGAGAGGAGTTCGAATACGATTTTGCCCGACCAGGCGATTTTGAAGTCACCCAGGTAGTTACTAGTGATTTTGGTTGTATCGATAGCATTACCTTAATTGTGGCTGTTGAAACCGATTTCTACCTCTATATTCCGACCGCTTTCTCTCCAAATAACGATGGAATAAATGACTGCTTCAATATAAAGGGTGTAGGTTTTGAAGGCATTGATTTCCAAATCTTCAACCGTTGGGGTAATCCGGTTTATTCCAGCCAAGACGAATCTGATTGCTGGGACGGAACCTATAATGGTAAGCCATTACCTATTGGCGCCTACAGCTGGAGGTTAATGGTCGACCTGCCTTTCGATGAAATCGCGATCAAAGAAGGTATTCTAAACATCATACGTTAATTACAAAAAAGGAATGGTCAGCACACCTATGACCAGTACCAATTTGTATCCCAAATGTGCCCATTTCAGGTTGTGTAAGTTGATGGAACGCAGTGCTATTAGGTTAGACACCGTCAGCAGCAGCAATAAAGTTACAATTCCGTACGACGCGTAATCACTGAAAAGTGGCCGCGTAAAATAGGCAGGCGTCCATGCGAGTACGGTGTTAATGACTAGAACCAATTGGACCTTTCCGGTCCCATATACTGCGGCGACATTTACTTTTCCCGCGATAATATCCCCTTTGAACCCTAGTAAATCTTTGACCAGTTCACGAGAAAAAAGTGCAAGTCCGAGCAACATGCCGTAGGCTAGTGTAGGAATACTGATAAAATCATGGTAAACGCTGATGCCAAAAAACGGCATTAATCCTATGATTGCGGCACTGGCATGTCCCACGAACGGGATATTGCGTAAGCGGTGTGAATACAACCAAAGTAAGAATGCGTAAAGGCCGTAATACCCTAAGGCGCGCCAACTGACGCTAAAAGCTATGAGCAATCCGGAGAACAATAAAATTCCAGCTACACGAAGTGAGGTGCTTTTCCGAACCAATCGTTCAAAAGAGGTTTGCCGGGGTCGATTGATACTGTCGGCTTCGATGTCATAAAAGGTGTTGATAAGGAAGCCACTTGCGAGTATGAGCGCAGATGCCCAAATGCTTAGGTGTGTTCCGGCGTCCGTTAAGAGTGGAATTCTCGTGTATTTATCGGCAAACACATAAAGTGCTGCTAAATACTGTCCTAAGAGAAGTAATAAAATGTTGTACCAGCGAATCTGACTTAATAGCGCCAATACTTTTAACGCATTTAGGCGTCTTTTACTGATGGGTTTCAAAAGCGGTAAACCACTTCAGGGGCATAACCCTGGAATTTTTCCTTAATGCTTTCGTAATCACGGGTGAATCCCATGACAAAACCTCCACCACCGGAGCCGCAGAGTTTTAAAAAATACTCCTCAGTTTCTAGGCCTTCTTTCCATAGGTTGTGAAAACCGTTTGGAATCATTGGATCGAAATTATCTAAAACTAAGGCACTGAGTTTCTTGAGGTTTGTGAACAATGGTCCGCGATCACCTCTGACAAAGGCTTGAATGCACGCATCGTTGTATTTGACAAACTGGTTTTTAAGCATTTTACGGAAGCCTTCTTCTTTGAGTTTCTCCATAAAGATGGCAACCATGGGTTGGGTTTCTCCTGGAGCGCCACTGTTTAATAGGAATACCGCCCCTTTTCCCGCATTAACAGGTAAGTTAACAGTCCCCAGTTGATCTTTACTCTGGATCAACAAGGGCAATCCTAAGTAGCAAATGGTTGGGTCGATACCGCTGCTTTTTCCGTGGAAATAGCTCTCCATCCAGCTGAACAATTGCTTCAATGCTTTGATGTCTGAGGGTTGCTCAGGACTGGCCGGAATTTTATCTAAACAGTAGCGGTCGTATATCGCAGCAACTAAGGCTCCTGAGGAACCCACACCAAACCCTTGGGGGATGCTGGAATCAAAATATAATCCGTTAGAAAGATCCTTTTCAAAGGCGCTAAAATCAAAACGACACGGCGCCTCTGGACTCTTTAAGTATGTTAAGTAAGCGATGAGGTGCTCGTTACTCTTTGCTTGCTCCGTGTTGGGAGCATTGTTGAATTGAAAAGCACCTTTATAGTAAGTGTGGGGAATAGAGAGACCCATGCTATCTTTTATGATACCATATTCTCCGAAGAGGAGTACTTTTCCGTAGAAGAGTGGGTTCTTATGTTCCATTAACCTATTTTTTCTGGACCTGTGCCAACTGCGTCACAGAGATAACTCCCGTCCTTACAAAAAGTTTTTAGGTGTTCCTCTATGAACGACAAAGTTACGTCTTTATGTGATGCCGGGTACAAAAGGTGCACGTTGGCCCCCGCGTCCAAAGTAAAATACAACGGTGTTCCGGTCTCTGCCCGGAAGGCCCATACCGCTTCTATCACCCTCAATGTGTTTGGATGCATTAGAATGAAATACGGCGTTGATGCCATCATCATGGCATGTAAAGTGAGTGCTTCGCTTTCAACGATAGAACCAAAGGCCTCTAGGTTACCTGTACGCAGGGCTGTTAAAAGAGCCGTTTGGTTCGTATGCGCCTGCTCAAATCTTGCTTTAGCATAGGGGTGCCCCTCCATGAGTTGGTGGCCTACTGTAGAGCTTACTTTCTTTGTTCCTTTATCGACCAATAAAATGGTGTCTTGAAAGGATTTAAATACTGGATCAATACTATGGTAAGCGACAGCGAATTTATCATTGCTACCGGGTGTGTTTTCATGTGTGCCCCAGGCTGCCATGGGACCGTAAAGCGATCTTGATCCGCTGCCAGATCCCAAGCGAGCGGCTTCACTTGCTTCTTCAAAGAAGTCAGAAATAGCAAGGCCTAGCGCTTCTTTAATACTCATTAAGCAAAGCGACAAAGCGCTCATTCCTGAAGCACTAGAAGCAATGCCAGAACTGTGCGGAAAGCTGTTGCTGGTATGCACTTCAAAATCGTATTGATCCGTAAACGGGAAAAGCGTTTGTGTGCGTTCTAAAAATGTATGGATTTTCGGCAGAAAACTTGGCGCTTCTTTGCCTTCAAGAAAAACGGTCACCTTACCAGTACCCTTTTTGTATTTCAGAGTTGTTGTGGTCGCCGCCGCGCTCAACGTGAAGCTGATCGACGGGTTGGCAGGCAATTGGACAGGATACTTTCCCCAATATTTAACTAGGGCAATGTTCGACGGGCTTTTCCAGGTAACTTCTTTCATCCTCTACTCAAAGGAAATACCGCTCACATTGTTCGCGCGGTCAATTTTTTTAATCAAACCCTGTAACGTTTTACCAGGTCCGCATTCCACGAAGTCTGTTGCGCCATCAGCCATCATTTCCTGAACACTTTGTGTCCATTTTACGGGTGCAGTTAATTGATCGATCAAATTCTTCTTGATTTCTGCAGGTTGTTGTACCGCTTTTGCAACACTGTTTTGATAGACGGGACAAACCGGCGTGTTGAATTCTGTCGCTTCAATGGCCGCGGCCAATTCTGCACGTGCAGGTTCCATTAACGGACTGTGAAAAGCACCGCCCACGGGAAGGACTAATGCGCGCTTCGCGCCTGCTTCGGTAGCTTTGGCACAGGCCATTTCTATGGCGTTGAAGGTTCCTGAAATTACTAATTGGCCTGGGCAATTGTAGTTTGCTGCAACTACGATACCGTCTACAGCCGCACAAATCTCTTCAACTGCTTCATCACTCAACCCCAAGATTGCGGCCATTGTAGAAGGTTGTGCCTCACACGCTTTTTGCATCGCTTTTGCACGTTTGCTCACTAAGGTGAGCGCATCAGTGAAACTCAAAGCGCCGGCGGCACACAAGGCTGAAAATTCACCTAGGCTGTGCCCTGCGACCATATTCGGTTGGAAATCATTGCCCATCAGTTTTGCCATGATCACACTCATAGTAAAAATAGCGGGTTGAGTAACCTTCGTTTGTTTCAGCTCTTCCGCATCTCCTTCGAACATAATTTTACTTAGCTCGAATCCTAAAACGCGGTCGGCTGTATCGAACAATTCGCGTGCTTCTTTATGACTTTCGTAAAGATCCTTACCCATTCCTGGGTATTGGGCGCCTTGGCCCGGAAATACATAGGCTTGTTTCATTCTCCGTAGTATTCAATAATGTTATTATGTGTTTCAGCCAATTGAATTTTATGCAATTCAGCGCCGTATTCAGCGACTTTGGGCGCTAAGATTCGCCAAAATTCATAGGCGATGATTTCTGCGGTTGGCTGTTTACCGGCCATGAAATCGATATCTAAGTTTAAGTTTTTATGGTCCACAACGTCTATAACGTGCTCACGGACGATCTGTTTGAGGTCAAACAAGTTCATGACAAATCCCGTATCTGGATTGATTTCACCTCTAACCGTTACCTCGAGCTCGAAATTATGCCCGTGGTAATTCTCGTTGGAACATTTTCCAAAAATGCGTTTGTTCGTTGCAGCATCCCATTTGTCGTTCCAAAGTTTGTGCGCCGCACAAAAGTGTTCTTTTCGCTTGATGTAAATCATGCTTAATAAAGTTTAGGCAAAGATACAATAGGCATACTTCACACCGATTCTATGCTTTTGAAAGTTCTTCCCAATCATTATGGTTTTGGACAAATTCTTGACAAGCGAGCATTAACATTGGGTAAAGGGTGGAAAACCACTCCTCCAAATGTGCTAAACAGTCGTATACCGGTCCTTCAAAAAAATCAACGAGAGGTGCGCCACCCGGATGTCTCTGGGCGATACCACGTGCTGCGCTAAGTAGTCCGTCTATTTCACGGTAGCTCAGCAGCCAATGGTGTTCTAGTAAGTACGGTGCCATTGCGGCGGCCCGGCCTTTGAGTAGCGATTTGTGTTTCGCAATGTCCGATTCCGCCGATGCAATAAATGCCGTAAGGCTTTGTTGTGCAGAAGAAGCTTGCAGTTGTCTAAAGCGTTCCCAATTGCGCTGAAGGAAATAATCTCCCAGCAAGTCGAGTGCTACCGCTGAATATTTACCCGTGAAAGGTCGAATGTGCTTTTTGGCAGCTTTCGTCAGCGGATGTTGATCGGTGTAGTCGTCAATGAATCGGTGCAGGTCTATACCCAGTCGTTGTGACGGGGACGCTGCAGCTCGCCATGTATTTCCTTTGAAGCCGTCGCCCGAAAAATTGAACACCCGCACTTCAGCGATGTTAGGGCTGAGGTGCAGGTGTGCAGTAAAATTCATTTTAGTAGTGCACCAAGGTGCGGGTCGACATTAAGCGCCTTTGACTTCGAATTCGAAGGCTTCCATTACTGGATTAATCAAAAGCTTTTCACAAGCTTCTTTGACCAACGCTTCAGCCGCAGCTTGGTCAGCCGCTTCAACGTCTAAAGTGAAGTGTTTGCCAATGCGGACGTTTGTCAACGCATCTAGGCCAATATTTTTAAGATTCGCACTTACCGTTTTTCCTTGAGGATCCAAAAGAGCCTTTTGAGGCATTACATTGATTTCAGCAGTGAATTTCATTTCTGGTTATTTAATGGTGTTGGCGCTGTTCTTTAAGGCGAATGCGCTAATAATTGGTAGCAAAAATACGATAATTGACAAGGTCAATGCACCAAAAAATGGAATCATTATTACGAACATTCCAACAAGAATGTATTGCCCCCATTTGCGACGCTTCGTCCCGCCTCCCTTTAGACTCATCACTTTAAACGTGGCGTTTTGCCAAAAAACGGTATACAAGGCTAACGCTACGAGGCCTACATGCCAAAGCAATAACGTTGTGCCTTGAAAAGACATCATCCAATCCCAATTTTCCCATTGCCCCATCCAACTCCAAAGCCCTAGAGCAAAAAGGGCATTTGCTGGAGTGGGCATCCCCGTAAAATCCTTGTCTCCATCTTCTTTTAGGTTGAAAACGCCAAGTCGGTAAATGCTGGATGCGGTAACCAGCGCTCCTATGAGCATCGCCCACGGTTGTGGCATACGTGCAAAGTCCGCTAAAATTGAGCTCCAAATAAAGCCAGATACCGCTCCAAAGGATATAGCATCAGCTAAAGAATCTAATTGCTTACCTAATTCTGATGAAACCCCCACTTTACGCGCGGCCCATCCATCTAGGGCGTCAAATGTAGCCGCTGAAAGTAGAGCAATGACGAGGCCGGTCGAGCTAGCATTGACGATGAAATAGATGGCCATCATTCCGCAGATGGCATTGGCTAATGTTAAAAGATTCGGAATGTGTTTCATACGGTGCAAAGATGCATTAATTTGCCGCTATGTCTTCAGTGAAAAAAACACCTATCGTGATTTTGATGGCCCTGGCCTTGGCCTTACTGACTTTGGCCTGGACTTTTCCACACCTTGGAGTGTTGATTATTCCGGCCTTCGTGCTACTCCTTGATATCTCAAAACGTTCGGGACCGCGTTATTTGCGTTTATACGCAGTCATGGCGCTTTGGAACGCTACAACGACTTATTGGATTGCAAACGCGCACCCCTTGGGAGTTGTCGCAACGGTGGGTATTAACGGCGCACTCATGGCATTTGCGTTGTGGTTTAGTGTTCGTGCTGAAGAAATGCTTTGGCGTTTTCCGTCGTTTCGAGCGAAGCGCTGGCTCCACGTTCTTCCGTTGTTAGCTTGTTGGTTATCCTTTGAACAATTGCACGAATATTGGGGGCTGGCCTTTCCTTGGCTGCATTTAGGGAACGCCTTTAACGGCATGCCTTACCTTGTGCAATGGTACCAATTCGTTGGAAATTCTGGCGGTACGTTGTGGGTTCTGTTAGTGGCTTACACCTTACACATGCGTGGTACCACGTCTAAGAGAGCACTTTGGCTTTTTATAACGCCCGTAGTGTGGAGTCTTGTGCTGTGGTATGTTCCTGCTAATGAGGCGTCAAATCAACTCCGTGTTGCAGTGGTCCAACCAAATATTGATGCTTACACCGAAAAATGGGATTTAGCGGAATCGGAGCAGATTCAAAAAGTGGACCGATTACTTCAAACCCAACTCGCCCAAAAGCAAGTGGATTTGATCGTCCTACCGGAGACGTTTTTGCCCGATGCACGGGAGGAAAGCAGCTACGGCAATCGCCCCAATGATAAGCTTCTTCATGAAATGCTCGATCGATACGGGAAAACCGCGATTTTTGGGGCGACTACCTATGATTTTCAGCAAGTACCGGACGTCTTCAACCGCCCATACGGCGATAAATACTACACCCTATACAACACGGCCCTATTTCGCAATAGTGCCGGTGAAACGGCCCTGTATCACAAAGGGAAACTAGTTGTCGGTGGCGAAACCATGCCGTTCGTTCAACTGCTCAAGCCTTACATGGGCGATTGGGCCATTGATCTGGGGGGTACTTCTGGTACTTTAGGAGTATCTGCCCGTCGAAAAGTATTCAAAGATGCGAATGTTGGCCTCAAACTTGCGCCCATCATCTGCTGGGAAAATGAATTTTCAGATTACGCGACAGCATATGCTCGAGAAGGTGCCAATTTGATCGCGGTCATTACCAATGATGGGTGGTGGGGTAATACTGCGGGTCACCTTCAGCACCTCCGGTTCGCGGGCCTTCGTGCTATTGAACAAGGTAAATATGTGGTACGCAGCGCGAATACGGGTGTATCTAGTGTGATTGATGCTAAAGGACGCGTATTGCGTCGCTTGGATTGGGATACAGAGGGCGTTATTGTTGCTGATGTGCCATTGTTGGAAGGGAAGACGCTTTATGTCCGGACGGGAAACTGGATAGGGAAGGCTGCCGTTGGACTTTTCACGTTGTTGGTCCTAATAATACTTTTTAGCAGATTTTTCAGATTAAAACCACGCTAAGCAATCCGCGTGTGTAACTTTGTTACTTCCTAAAAACAAAATTCAATGAGTTCTTACGACGTAGTTGTAATAGGTTCTGGACCTGGAGGATATGTAAGTGCCATCCGTTGTGCCCAGCTGGGCATGAAAACTGCACTGGTTGAAAAGTACGCGACACTGGGCGGCACATGTCTCAATGTGGGTTGTATACCTTCTAAAGCGCTGCTTGATTCTTCTGAGCATTACCATGCTGCAGTGCATTCTTTTGAATCGCACGGAATCAATATTGATCCGCCAAAAATTGACTTTGCAAAAATGATTGAACGTAAAGCAGGCGTGGTAAGCACGACCTGTGACGGTATCGATTATTTGATGAATAAAAACAACATCGATGTACTTCGTGGATTCGGGTCATTGAAAGACAAGAATACCGTTGTTGTTGCGGGTGAAAAGACCACTGAAGTAAGCGCCAAGCATATCATTTTGGCCACAGGTTCAAAGCCTATTGAATTGCCTTTTGCGAAATTCGATAAGGAGCGTGTCATCTCTTCGACAGAAGCATTGAGCTTGAAAGAAATTCCAAAACACATGATCGTCATTGGCGGTGGTGTGATTGGTTTGGAATTGGGTTCGGTTTACAAACGCTTAGGTGCTGAGGTAACCGTCTTGGAATACGCAAACAGCATCATTCCTACTATGGACAGTGCGATGGGTAAAGAATTGATGCGCAGCTTGAAGAAAATTGGCATGAAATTCAGCCTGTCTACTAAGGTGAGTAATGTAACGCGTGATGGTGATGTTGTCAAGGTTACAGCCACCAACAAGAAAGGTGAAGAAGTAACCTTCGAAGGCGACTACTGTTTGGTAGCTGTAGGTCGTGGCGCATACACGGCTAAATTGGGTCTTGAGAACGTTGGTATTTCGACTGACGAACGTGGACGTATCGCTGTAAATGATCATTTGCAGACTGCTGTACCTAATATTTACGCCATAGGTGATGTTGTTCGTGGTGCGATGTTGGCCCACAAAGCAGAAGAGGAAGGTGTCTTTGTGGCTGAATCTATTGCTGGTGAAAAACCGCATATCAACTATAACTTAATTCCTGGAATTGTCTACACGTGGCCAGAAGTAGCGGCGGTGGGTAAAACTGAAGAGGAATTGAAGGAATCCGGCGTTGCTTACAAAAGCGGTTCATTTCCTATGCGTGCGCTAGGCCGCTCTCGTGCCTCGGGAGACATCGATGGTGTAGTGAAGGTATTGGCAGATAAAGCCACTGATGAAGTATTAGGTGTGCATATTGTTGCTGCCCGAGCTGCGGATATTATCATGGAAGCAGTAACGGCTATGGAATTCCGTGCTTCCGCGGAGGATATCGCACGGATTTGTCACGGTCACCCGACGTACACGGAAGCCTTGAAAGAGGCTGCACTGGCTGCCACAGCGAATCGCGCTATCCACAGCTAATGACTACCGCATCGGCGCATTCGGTCGATCCGATTCTTTTAGAAAATCGGCTGTTGGAGTTATCCAGCAGTCGATCTTTTTTTGCCCTATATACCTCCCAAGGCTACGACAGTAAGTGGGGCGAATATGAACTTCTCTTTGCTTGGGGAGCTAAGGCCGTTTTCGATACCGACGCCCTGAAAAATGGTGCATTAGACAACGGTTGGCGTTTTGGTTTTCTCGGGTATGAGTTGCGCCATGAGTTCGAACGTCTGGCCAAGGGTAATCCAGCTATTGGTCAATGGCCACAAGCGCAATTTTTTGAACCGGAAGTAGTGGGGACCTTGGATAAGGCAGGTAATTTAACCGTTTTTGCAGACACACCTGCTGCAGCGTTGGCTGCTGTTTTGGAACCCGCGAAGGGGGGCGATGTGGGCAACACGATATTGGACTTTCAACCAGTGGAGTCCCGTGAATCGTACCTCGAAGCCGTTAGAGATTTACAAGAGCACATTCAATACGGGGACATTTACGAAGTGAATTACTGTACAGCCTTTAAGGCGGAATACAGTGCGTTGGATAGTGCGCAGTTATTTAAGCAAATGGCGCAGGCAACCAAAGCGCCTTTCAGTGCCTATGTAAAAATGGACCAATTGGAACTTTTGTGCACCTCCCCCGAGCGCTACATACTTAAGAAAGGGGACCAATTGTGGTCGCAACCCATCAAAGGCACTAACCGTAGATTGACAGAAAACAATCACGTGCAAGAGCGACTGTTGGTTGCGGATGAAAAAGAGCGCGCAGAAAATGTGATGATTGTCGACCTCGTCCGCAACGATTTAAGCCGTGTAGCGGCAAAGGGAACCGTACAAGTGGAAGAACTTTTTGGCGTTTACCCTTTTAAAAACGTGAATCAAATGATCTCAACGGTCACATGCAAGACCCGGCCGGAAACATCAAATTGGGATATTTTAAAGGCGACATTCCCCATGGGTTCTATGACCGGAGCTCCGAAGATCAGTGCAATGGAATTGGCGGAGCGTTATGAGAAAACAGAGCGCGGCATCTATTCCGGTGCGTTGGGGTACGTGAAACCAAACGGCGATTTTGACTTCAATGTGGTCATTCGCAGTATTGCGTTGGACGGTAGGCAGGGCATAGCTTCTGCCCATGTAGGCGGCGCAATAACCATACTCAGTGTCCCGGAACGTGAATACGAGGAGTGTTTACTTAAGGCGGAATCGCTTCTTCAAAGTGCGGCCGGTCGGGATTCGCAGCATTAATTGTAATTTTGGGAAATGCACCCAATGCTCCATGTATCATGTTAGATTTAAAGCCAGGATCTAAGGCTGTTTTAGGATTCAGTGGCGGCGTAGATTCTGTAGTCTTGAGCCAATTTCTTTTGGACCGCTACAACATCCGCCCCTACTTGTTGCACGTGAATTATGGGCTGCGCGAAGAATCGGATGAAGATGCACGCTGGTGCCAGTGGTATGCGCAAGAATACCGGTTCGAAATTCAAGTATTGAATGCAGATCCATCGCAGCGTTCGGGCGAAAATGTGCAGAATTGGGCGCGTAAAGTACGGTATGCTTGGTTCCAAGAACGTGCGGAAGCGTTAGGGGCTGAATACATCTTTACTGCCCACCATATGGATGATCGCAGGGAAACCTTTTTGATGAATGCGCTTCGTGGTTCTGGATTGATTGGTATTACGGGCATGAACAGTGCTTTAATTACTCGCCCGCTGGCGCACCTGGATAAAGGAGCCATACTCGACTACGCAAAAGAGCGCGAGCTGCCCTGGCGGGAAGATGCTTCCAACAAATCCTTGAAATACACCCGGAATAAATTTAGAAACCTACTCGCACCAATCTTAGATGAGGTAGAGCCCCGTTGGATGGGCGGTTTGAAAAAAACGGTTGAAAACCTAGAACGGGATCGAGACCTGCTTTTGGGGTTCATGACACAATGGAAAAGTGAATGGACCACTACTTCTGGCAAAGAGGTTATGGTGAAAATGGGACCTTGGGTAAAAAGTGAGGTGGGGCAAAACTTGTTGTACAAATTGGCCCAACAAACCGATTCGGGCTTCAACTTTGAAGAAGTCGGCCACGTACTACGAGGCGATGTTGGTCAAATGACGCGCGGTAAAAATCATTTGCTGATTAAGGATCGAGAATTCTTTTTCCTCGTGCCGGCCTATGAAAAGGACACGCGCGTATATTCCATTGACAGTTTTGAAGCATTGGACCAATTGCCGTTTCAATTGCACCTTGAAAAGACATCAACATCTGCTTGCATTTTCGACGCGCACCATGAATACTTGAGCGAGGCTGCTGTGCAGTTTCCGTGGACGGTCCGCCTATGGCGACCTGGTGACACCTTTCGCCCTTTAGGTATGAACGGATCAAAAAAAATATCTGATTTTTTAAATAACCTCAGACTACCGCGCCACCGCAAGGAACAGACCTACGTCGTCCTTAAAAATGAGACGATCATATGGGTTTTAGGCCACCGTATTGCTGAATCGGCTAGAGTTGGTGAAGGGGATAACTTCGCCTATCTTGCAACTCTTAAATAACCTAGATTACATGAAGCGTTTTTTATTCGCAATTTTCACTTTAATCACCGTTGTAGCCACGGCACAACCTAAGGCCGTCACCTGGTCTACCAGCATTGAACATACGGAGGAATTCACTTTGCTCACGGTCCATGCAGATATTGAGCCGGGTTGGCATTTATACAGCCAAAATCTCGCAGAAGGGGGCCCTATTCCTACTTCTTTTTTGTTGGATACGTCATCCTCATTTACTGCGGTAGGTGTTTGGGAAGAGGGCGAGCCACATGTGGAATTTGACCCTAATTTTGATATGGATTTGGCCTATTTCTCGGAATCGGCTGACTTTACAATCAAACTGCAACCGCATGAAGAAGATTTTTCCATTGCGGGCGAATTAGAATTTATGGTGTGTAACGACGAAATGTGTCTACCACCAACTTATGAGGACTTCAATGCCACTGTTACGGGCGCTCCGGTTCCTTCTATATGGAAGGGGATGGGCACGACCTTCTGGCTTGGATTCCTGGGCGGTTTTGCTGCACTTATCATGCCGTGTATTTTCCCGATGATACCGCTTACGGTGAGTTTCTTTACGAAACAGAGTAAGACCAAAGCGGAAGGGATTGTTAAGGCCTCGATCTATGGTATCGGTATCATTGTCATCTACGTGGGATTAGGACTTTTGGTTACGCTCCTTTTTGGTGCAGATAGCTTAAATAAAATGGCTACGAACCCTTGGTTCAATCTGGCCTTCTTTGCACTTTTCGTAGTGTTTGCAGCGAGCTTCTTCGGGGCTTTTGAAATCACATTGCCTTCGAGTTGGGTGAATAAAGCGGATGATGCGTCCAACAAGGGCGGTATGGTTGGTATTTTCTTCATGGCCTTTACCTTGAGTTTGGTAAGTTTTTCCTGTACTGGACCAATCATCGGTTCATTGCTTGTCAAAGCAGCCTCCGGCGGATCCTTACTAGGGCCAGCCGTTGGAATGTTTGGTTTTGCCCTTGCGCTCGCCATACCATTTACCCTATTTGCGGCCTTCCCAGGCTGGTTAAATTCCCTGCCTTCTTCCGGAGGTTGGTTGAATACGGTGAAGGTGACCCTTGGGTTTTTAGAATTGGCTTTTGCCTTGAAGTTCTTATCTACCGCAGATATGGTCATGCAGTGGCATCTACTGGAACGTGAATTGTTCCTCGCTATCTGGGTCGCCATTGCATTTGCGACGGCCTTCTACTTATTGGGTGCCTTCCGGATGCCTCTAGACAGTCCCGTACAAAGTATAGGTGTGAGCCGATTATTTATTGCCCTTACCTTCTTAATCATGGGCTTTTACATGCTGCCTGGAATTTTCGGAGCGCCTGTAAAACTCATCGCAGGTTTCCCGCCGCCTGAGCATTATGCTGAGCAGCGAGGAGGGGCCTTTGCACAGCCAAACATCACAACAGTGGTATCCGGTGAACAGTCCAATGTTCAGCCTGAATTGGGCGAACATTGTCCTAACGGCCTTCCGTGTTTCAACGACTACGAAGCCGGTTTGGCTTACGCGAAAGAAGTCGGTAAGCCCATCATGATTGACTTTACGGGTTGGGGCTGTGTAAATTGCCGTAAAATGGAAGAAAATGTATGGGTGGACGAACGCGTTCATCAGCGTCTTCGCGACAACGTGGTCTTGGTCTCATTATATGTAGATGCCCGTCCTGAGTTACCCGAAGATGAGCAATACATCAGCGAAATTACAGGTCGTAAAATCAAGAATATTGGAAATAAATGGAGTGAATTCCAAGAGGTGAACTTCCAGGAAGTAAGCCAACCGCTCTATGTTATTTTAGGACACGATAACCTCGAGCCTTTGGTGGAGAAAAATGCGTACAACCTCGATGTAGAAGCGTACATCGACTGGCTTGACCGCGGAGTCGCAGCATTCGAAAAATAAACTGCTTTGAAATATTTCTAACGCCCGGACAGAACCATCTGCTCCGGGCGTTGTTTTTTGGATATGGAAGCAACGCTGGAAGAACGGTACCGACTTCGTCAAGATGAGAAAGTTGTGGGCTACGCAAGGAAAATTGGCGGACGCACGCTTTTCTACAGTCGCGACGGGTTTTGGTGGTCGGGTATTAAAATTGAACATAATCAGATCGATGAAAGCATCGGTATTTATGATATTGATCGCAAAATGCTTCATGAATGGGATATTGTTGAATACCGTCTAGAAGAGGACCGCGACCGGTTAGGTGCCTTTCTTTGGTCCACAAAACGTAAGTGCTTCTGTATTGTAGATGTTAAAGATCCAGAAATTGAGGTCCCCCTCTTTGTGGATGACCTGCAGTTATTTCAGCCTCAAGACCTTCGTTTCAAGGCCTACCTATTCGAAAATCCAGATTTAATGGAAGAGTTAGGTGTGAGAGACGAATGATAGCTATTTTAGCAGTTCAGTACTAACGTAGCGCAAAAGCACGATGAACACCAACTTTGTAGAAGAATTGAAATGGCGCGGCATGTTACACGATATCATGCCCGATACCGAAGAATTGCTTACCCAAGAAATGGTCAGTGGTTATATAGGTTTTGATCCAACAGCCGATTCTTTGGGGGTAGGAAACATGGTGCAAATCATGACACTGGTTCACTTTCAGCGTGCAGGACACAAACCCATTGCTCTTGTTGGTGGCGCAACAGGTATGGTGGGTGATCCATCGGGGAAAAGCGCAGAGCGCAATTTATTGGATTTAGCTACGCTTAATCATAATCTAGAAAGCCAAAAAGCACAATTGGCCAAATTCTTAAATTTTGACTGTGGCGAGAACAGCGCCGAGATTGTCAATAATTACGATTGGTTCAAAGAGTTTGATTTTTTAGGGTTTATTCGTGATGTAGGGAAGCACATGAGTGTGAACTACATGATGGCGAAAGACAGTGTGAAAAACAGGCTCGAAACGGGAATGAGTTTTACTGAATTCTCGTACCAATTGATCCAAGGTTACGACTTTTACCACCTTTGGAAGAACAACGGCGTGAAGCTTCAAATGGGCGGTTCTGATCAGTGGGGGAACATCACCACAGGGACCGAACTCATTCGTCGCTTAGGTCGCGGCTCAGCGCATGCGCTCACTACACCTTTAATCAAAAAAGCCGACGGAACTAAATTTGGGAAATCAGAAGGCGGTAACGTTTGGTTAGATCCTAAGCGTACAACGCCGTATGCGTTTTATCAGTTTTGGTTGAATGCGGCCGATTCTGATGCGGAAAACTACATTAAGATTTTCAGTATCGAATCGCGTGAAACCATTGAGGCGCTCATCGCAGAACATGCTGAGGCACCGCATCAGCGGAAATTACAAAAGGCCTTGGCTGAAGAAATTACGGTAAGGGTGCACAGTCAAGAGGATTTAGAAAATGCACAAGCTGCTTCAGAAATCTTGTTTGGTAAGGCAACAGAAGACCAACTACGCCGTTTGGATAACGATACTTTAATGAGTGTTTTTGAAGGTGTGCCCCAGCATGAATTATCGGCCGCGGCACTTGAAGGCGGACTGGACATTGTCGATGCGTTAGCAGAAGTGACCACAATTTTCCCGTCGAAAGGTGAGGCAAGAAAAATGGTTCAAGGCAATGGCGTTGCCATCAACAAAACGAAAGTGACGGTGAATAAGCAGCTTACTTCAGAAGATGTAGTCGCTGGAAACCTGATTCTTGTCCAGAAAGGCAAAAAGAATTACTACCTCGTTCGCGTCATCTAAAGCGGTAGGTAATCAAAGACGATATCGTCAATCTCCTTCATGAAACGATCATTAGGTCGTTGAAAGAAGTAGAACGTACCATTTTCTCGCTTTGCACTTTCCTTCAGCTTCGCATATTCGAAGGATTCACCTTTATTAACCAAACAATAGGGTAAGCCACTGCGCACAATGAAGAGAGCTTGAAAATCCGGCTCTGAAGGGTTTGCGCTTCTATTTAGATAAGCCCAACATTCGTATTCATTGAAGCGCTTGTACTCCCATCCATTTTTCTTGAAAGCTGCTTTGAGTGCATCGTTGACAGCACCTAGGCGCTGACCGGAAAAATAATTTTCCAAGAAATTAGTAGGAAAACTCTTTCTTTCCAACTCTCTACCTAGGACTTGGCCTGAGAGTATAACCTCATAATATTTCGACATTCGGTGCGCTTTGCTTTCCCAAAGTGAATCTACAGGATAGCTCGAGTGTATCGTGCCTAACGAATCCTTTTTTGCACTTAAAAGAGGGGCGTCACCCATGACTCTTTTGTCCAATTCGTTGACGAATTCCTCGTGCACCCATGCGTGTACCGTGCCCTGATAATAACCGCCATTAAAATCCGTGGCGAAAATTCTTACGGAATCGCGCAAACTCAATGTCCCTTCTCCATGGGTAAAGTTTGCGGTGCGCCGCACGACTTGGGCATTGCTTAAGGTGCAAAGCGCGAGTAAGATAAAACAGTAGAAAGCGTTCAATTGTCTCATAGACTAACCATTAAATTACAGCCTCTAATTTCACTATTGTCGAGTCGGCCGTAGACTTCAAATGTACCATTTTCAAAAACTCTGCCTTGGTCGCTTATTGCTAAAAAGCAGCAGCTGTCCTTATTGGCGAGGTCTATTATCTGTATGGCACCTCGTGAACCGTTTTGCTGCGGTGCTCCGAGTGGATCTGCGATGTCTCTGGTATACACGCGCATCCAAGGGGGACAAGCAAACAGTCCACTATTTTTTAGATACGCCTGCGACAACAGCTCCGTCATGCCGTATTCGCTATCAATAGGGCTGGAGGGAAATTTCTCTTTCAACAGCGCGTGCACCCTCGCGCGGATAAGCTCTTTACGCCGGCCTTTCATACCGCCGGTCTCCATAACACGTAGCTGAGGGAAATCCGTTGCGGAAATACTTTCAGCAAAATCTAAAAGTCCAAAAGTCACACCCATAAGCAAGGTGGGCTGTTGCTGTTTTTGAAGGTTATGAAGCACTTGCGCCAACTCCTCGTGATTGTAGAGGTAGAATCCGCTTTCCTTCTTTGTAGAACGTTTAATCATACCTTCGGCCATTGCTACTAAAGAGGAGCCGCTACGCTCGAGATAGCTCGGTAATAAGGCCAATACGGTCCAATTCTCTAGGGCACCAAACTCCCGCTGGAAGCCTTCCACATACACCTTTTCATAATGGGCCAATTCCTTCACCATATGTCTGCTGGGGGTGCCTCCTGTGGTCGTAGAAGAAGTGAATGTTGCTTCGGGGCTGAAAACTCCCGTAACGACCTCATGATTCTTAAAGAGTTCTACCGGTAGGAAGGGAATTTTTTTCAGGACGTTGACGGTTTCTGGCGTACGCTTAATTAAATCACAGAACTGACCGTACACTTCGTTATTCGCGTACTGGTGACGGTACATTTCAAGTGCCGCCTGCTCAAAGTTTTGATCGGTGATTTCTGTGAAGTTGCGCATAAAAAACCGCGGCCCTCGGGGCCGCGGTTCAAAATTACGTTTTTGAATTCGCTTAAAGCGAGTAGCGGAAGGTTAGTTTAAACGTTCTTCCCGGTGCCCAACGTGAGAAGTACGGAGAGAAGCTCTCGTAGCTCACGAAGATGCGGTCTCTGGTATCGTCCAGGATATTGTTGATGCCGAAGCCCATTTGGTACTGGCGGTCTTCACCGAATGTTTTCATCAAGTTGAAGTTCAAGCTGTGGAAAGGAACCTCATAAACGTCTGGGTTATCGGCAACCCCTACGATGTAGAGTTTCTCGCCTTGGACGTTGTAGAACAATCCACCTTGCCATCCTTTCTTTGGATCGTTGTAATTCAAGCCAACATTAACCATGTATGGACTCTGACCTTGCATAGGACGTAGCTCAGAAATCACCTCGCCTGTTCTTGCAGAAGCTACACGTGCTGCATATTCAGCAGAATCACGCGTTACGGCAGAGTAGATGTAAGAGAAGTTAGAATTGACTTCAAAGTTGTTTAACCCGACGAATCCAAGATTCTTGCGTAGTTCAAATTCTACCCCGGCAACTGTTGCATTACCTGCGTTACGTGGCTGGAAGTTCGAAGGAGCGGCAGCAGAGTAAGCCACAAGCTCGATTGGGTTCTGGAAGTACTTGTAGAATCCAGAAAGGGCAACAGTCTGACCGCCTTCGAAGAAGTATTCATAGCGTGCATCCAAGTTGCTAATGATAGTGTTTTGAAGATCAAGGTTACCAATGAAGGTGATACCCGTCAAGACATCCTCAATCTGTGCAGCCGATTTCTCCTTGAACGAAGGACGGGCTACCGTGCGGAAAGCACCTAGACGTAGGTTGCTGTTCTCGTTCACGCTGTAGATGAAGT
>PZPA01000039.1 GCA_003045825.1 Bacteroidota bacterium | reverse complement strand
CGGTTTAAGAATATAGTCTACTGCCGTTTCAAAAGCCTCTAAACTGTAGTGCGAATGTGCAGTGACAAATACAATATTTCCCACGTCAGCCTGTATTCTTTTCGCAACATCGAGTCCAATGGCTTGGGGCATTTCCATATCTAAAAAAACTAATTCGGGCGTGTTGTTTTCACACCATAATTCAAATTCTCGATATTGAGTAAACCCCTTAACCTCAGCATTAGGCAACAGTTTTTCCAATTGAAAAACCATTCCCCGAACCGCTATAATTTCATCGTCTAAGACGCCAATGTAGCGGACCGTTCTCACTTTTTATAACCGCTAAGCATTCGGGCAACATATTTTCCGATAATGTCGAATTCCAAATTAATGCGATCGCCCAATTTTAAATGATGAAACACCGTGTGCTCATAGGTGTAAGGGATGATGGCAACACTAAAACCTCCCGCTACGGAATCGACTACAGTAAGTGATGTTCCGTTCACCGTAATGGACCCTTTTTCTACCGTAACATTGCCAAGGGATGGGTCGTAGGAAAATGAAAAAATCCACGATCCGTCTTCCTCTTTTATGGAAGTACATTCACCTATTTGATCCACGTGACCCTGAACAATGTGACCATCCAAACGCGCGCCCATCGTCATACACCGTTCAAGGTTTATGGGATCGCCTTCTTGTAAATCCCCAATAGCGGTTTTAGCGATGGTCTCCTCTATGGCCGTTACGCGATAGGTTCGGTCGCCAAAAATTTCTACCACGGTCAAACAAATACCGTTGTGCGCAACACTTTGATCTATTTTTAACTCGCTAGCGAGGTCTGAAGCGACATACAACTCAAGGTTTCCGCCGTTCTTTTCGACCTTAGCAACCGTGCCTAATTTTTCAATAATTCCAGTAAACATGAAGGGTTCTTTGTGGTTGGTTAAAATAGTACATTTGACACTAAATGAATGAAGCAATGAAAATCACCACATACACCCCTGATTACAATGGCAGCATGGCTATTGTTTATACCGATACAAAAGAACTTTCTCAACATTTAAACCAGGCACAACTCGATCGCGTTAGTGCGCTGGGCGAAAAGTTTGAAGAACAATGGCTGGAAGTTCAAGCAGGCACAGATTCTGCTTGGGTGTATAAGCTGGGGAAGAGCATAGATGCTGATGCGCGTGCAGAAAAGATGCGCCAAGCCGGGAATAAATTGGTCCTTAAGGCGAATGCAGCTCATCTAGACCGCATTGCCATATTAGGCGCACATGTGCCGCATGTCGCTGAAGGAGCCATCCTGGGCAATTACCAATTCCTCCGCTACTTCTCAGACAGCCATAAACGCAAAAATGCTATGGCCCAATTGTTCGTTTCAAAAGAAGATGAACAAGCGCTAGCTCCTATTACTATTGCGGCCATGGGAACGCTTTTTGCGCGTGAATTGGTCAATACGCCCGTTATCGATTTAACGGCAACTGATCTTGCGAAACAAGCAAAAGAAGCGAGCAAACGTCACGGATTTTCAATAGAAGTGCTCGAGAAAAAACAAATTGAAAGCCTAAAAATGGGCGGTTTGTTGGCCGTTAATTACGGTTCCACAGAGCCTCCCGTTTTCATCATCATGGAGCACAAACCCAAGCACGCTACCAATGAAAAGCCGTTGGTGCTGGTTGGTAAGGGGGTAGTCTATGATACTGGTGGTTTGAGCCTCAAGCCGTCTAACTTCATGGACGATATGAAATCTGATATGGGTGGTGCCGCAGCTGTTATTGGGGCAATGAGCGCGGCCGCAGAAGCCAATCTTCCGGTACACATTATAGGACTCGTTCCTGCTACAGACAACCGCCCCGGGGGCAACGCAGTTACGCCTGGTGACGTTATTACTATTTCGGACGGTACAAGCGTAGAGGTGATGAATACCGACGCCGAAGGCCGATTAATTCTATCGGATGCTTTGGTATATGCCAAACGCTACAATCCCGAATTAGTCATTGACCTCGCTACTTTGACAGGGGCGGCCGCAAGAGCGATAGGTCGCTATGCAATCGTAGGAATGGGTAATGCACCAAAGGAGCGCATGCTAGCGCTTCAAGAAAGCGGCTACCGCACACACGAGCGGGTGGTGGAATTTCCGTTCTGGGATGAATACAAGGATTTACTAAAAAGCCCCATTGCGGATATGAAAAATATCGGTGGCGCCGAAGCCGGAGCCATCACTGCGGGTAAATTCCTAGAGCACTTCACCGATTATCCTTACATTCACTTGGATATCGCTGGCCCCGCATTTTTAAAATCGCGCGCCGGCTACCAAGTCGAAGGCGGAACCGGGATCGGAGTCCGTTTACTTTTTGACTTCATAAACAACCTGAAGTAACACTATGAGTGACGCTAAAGAAAATACACCGAACAAACCCAATACTCCCGAAGGCCAGAATAAAGACGGCAATGAACGGAGAAGAAGTCGTGGCGGTAGAAATAGAAACCGTAACCGCGGTAAAAAGGAAGGCGAAGGTCAGGCGGCATCAAGCGATCCCGCAAAATCAGGTGAGGTAAAAGCTTCAGAAAGCGGCGCGAAGGAAGAAAGTGCCGGAGAAAATAGGAATAACCGTGGCCGTAACCGTAATAACCGAAACAAACGCCGCGAAGGAAAAGATGTAAAAGCGTCTCCTGTTAGTGAAGACGTTCAATCGGAATATGACTTGCAGAAGGACCTGTACGACATCAATTTTTCTGCGAGTTCCAATACAGCCGTGTATGAAGAAACGGTTTTAGAAAAGCCGGTGATTGGAATTACCTGTGGCGATTTAAATGGAATCGGCATGGAGGTTATCATTTCGATGCTGGAGGATACCCGAATTGCAGAGCTGTGCACGCCAGTGGTATTTGCCTCGAGTAAATTGGCTTCCTACCATAGAAACGCCATCGACAAACGCGACTTCCAGTTTAATCTTTGCGATACCATCGAGGATATTAGAGAAGACAAAAACAATCTTGTGTTGAGTTGGGACGACAATGTCGAAATCACTTTAGGCGTACCCACAGATGTTAGCGGCGCTTATGCGCTAAAAAGTATTGACGCAGCTATTGAAGCTGCAAAAGGCGGGAAAATTCACGCCCTACTTACTGCACCCATCAATAAACACAATATCGCAGCGAACGTCGAAGGATTCTCCGGTCACACCGGTTATCTAGCGCAACACTTTGGCAATGACGTCCTCATGATATTATCGTCGGACCAATTAAAAGTCGCTACAGTTACAGGCCATGTGCCTATTTCTAAGGTGGCAGAGGAACTAACAGAAATTTCCATAAGCAGCGCCATTGAGCGCTTAACGAGCAGTTTGAAGCGCGATTTTAAAATCGTAAAACCACGTATTGCCGTATTGGGGCTGAACCCACATGCCGGCGAAATGGGTACCATAGGAACAGAAGAACGAGAAATCATTCGACCTGCAATCGAGAAAGCGCAAAACAACGGTGCGATCGTTAAGGGACCGTTCCCAGCAGACGGCTTCTTTGGACAAGGATTTGAGTCAAAATTTGATGCTGTTTTAGGCATGTACCATGACCAGGTATTGGTTCCCTTTAAATCTTTAGCCATGGGTAGTGGAACTAATTTCACTGCTGGACTCGATATTGTGCGTACCTCTCCCGATCATGGAACAGCGATGCACCTGGCCGGTAAAGGCAAGGCAGATGCTACTTCCATGAGAAATGCACTCTATACTGCCATCGATGTTCACCATGCGCGTCAGGCGTATGATGAAATGACAAAAGACCCGCTAAAAAAACAAAAAGAGAAGAGTTAGAAGTTTTCAACAATTTCGATATCTTTGCCCGCTCATTCAGTGATACTTGACCTGTGAAAAAACGCGATTTTGACATTGCCTTTAGAGGCTTAGCGTTAGGACCGCACGAGTTTCAGTATGATTTGGATGATACGTTCTTTACACTCTTTGAATATTCAGACTACCAGGGTTTAATTGGAAAGGCTGAGCTAATGATGTTGAAAAGTGAAACAGTTCTAGATTTAGAATGGCGCTTCACTGGAAACATTGAAGCACCTTGCGACGTTACAAATGAAGTGTACACGCAGGCACTTACGAATAGCTTTGCAATGCAGATTAAGTTCGGCGATGAATACAACGATGAAAATGAGGAGCTCCTCATTTTACCGCACGGTGACTATAAGTTTAACGTAGGTCAAATGATCTACGAACTAGTAGTTCTCAGTATTCCATCGAAGCTCTTAGGCCCAAATGCTGGCAGCGGTCTTGAAGATTTCATTGAAGAGGAAGAAGACGAAAAAGAAGAAAAGACAGATCCTAGATGGGATCAACTAAAAAACTTGTTGAATAAATAATTAAGTAGAGATGGCACATCCTAAACGCAGACAGTCGAGCACGAGAAGAGATAAGCGTAGAACACACTACAAGGCAGCTGATCAGCAACTGGCTATCTGTCCAACCACTGGTGAAGCACACCTGTACCACCGCGCACATTGGCACGAGGGTAAGTTGTACTACAAGGGTAAAGTAGTTATGGAAAAGGCGTAAGCCATTCTATAAAACATTGATTGTTAAAAAAGTAGCTCAATTTTGGGCTACTTTTTCTTTTTTAACCCCCTCTAAGTGTTCCGGGGGGCCTATTTTAGCCCCCACAAGTGAAGAAACCATGAAAGCAGCAATCACCGCTATTGGCGGATATGTTCCAGAATATGTGTTGACCAACGATGAGTTGGCGACCATGGTCGATACGAATGATGAGTGGATTACCACTCGCACGGGCATCAAAGAACGTCGTATTCTTAAACCCGAAGAAGGCATGGGAGCTTCTTACCTTGCTATTAAGGCCGTTGAAGCAATGAAGGAGGAATACGGTGTTACTGTAGATGATGTAGACCTTGTTATCCTAGCTTCTGTAACCCCTGATATGCCGGTTGCTATTACCTCCGCCTATATCGCACAAGAAATCGGCGCGACAAACGCTTATGCTTTCGACTTGCAGGCCGCCTGTTCTTCCTTTCTTTATGCCGTGAGTAACGCTGCTGCATACATTGAAAGTGGTAAGTATAAGAAGGTGCTGGTCGTTGGTTCTGATGTAATGAGCTCTATTGTAGACTATACCGATCGAACCACGTGTATTCTTTTCGGAGACGGTTGTGGTGTGGCTTTGATGGAGCCAAACGAAGAAGGCTTGGGGGTTCAAGATGAAATTCTACGCACTGATGCCTCAGGTCGTGACTTCTTGCGTATTGAAGCAGGGGGATCTTTCCTGCCTCCATCACACGAAACCATTGATAATAAGCAACACGCCATTCGACAAGAAGGTCAAAGTGTATTTCGTTTCGCAGTGAGCCGGATGGCCGATACTTCTGCAGAACTGCTCGAAAAAAATGGCCTAACCGGAGAGGATGTCGCGTATTTAGTGCCGCATCAAGCAAATCTCAGAATAATAGACGCGACAGCGCGTAGAATGGAATTGACCAAAGAAAAAGTGGTCGTCAACATTCAAAAATACGGCAACACTACATCTGCAACCATTCCTCTGGGAATGTGGGACTACCGGGATAAATTCAAGAAAGGAGATAACATCTTCTTCGCTGCATTTGGCGGTGGGTTTACTTGGGGTGCCATGTGGGTAAAATGGGCCATCGATAAAAAATAACTCGTAACTTCATATTCCTAAATACATTTAAAATGGACTTGAAAGAAATCCAGGCGCTCATCAAATTTGTCGCCAAAAGTGGTGCTCAAGAAGTGAGCTTAGAAACAGAAGATTTCAAGATTAATATTAAAACTGGGCCAGATGCCAGCGACCAGCCAACGTACGTTCAGGCCGTGGCACCTCAGCAAATGCCGGCAGCTGCGCCAGCCGTTACTCCTGTCGAAGCTGCGCCAACCGTACCAGCGGAAGTCGATGACAGCGCCAACTACATTACGATCAAATCGCCAATGATCGGTACGTTCTACCGCACACCATCGCCTGATCAAGATGCGTTCGTAAAAATTGGCGATTCCATCAAACCAGGTGATGTACTTTGTATCGTCGAGGCGATGAAGCTTTTCAATGAAATTGAAAGTGAGGTCAGCGGTAAAATTGTCAAGATTCTTGTTGACGACAAGACACCTATAGAATACGACCAGCCATTATTCTTGGTTGATCCTTCTTAATTCATTTTAAACCTACCAGGTTATGTTTAAGAAAGTACTCATTGCCAACCGTGGTGAGATTGCCCTTCGCGTCATTCGCACGTGTAAAGAAATGGGCATTAAAACGGTTGCTGTTTATTCGACGGCAGATGCCGATTCATTGCATGTTCGCTTTGCGGATGAAGCGGTCTGTATCGGACCTGCAGCATCGTCAGAAAGCTACTTAAGTATCCCAAACATAATTTCTGCCGCAGAAATAACAAACGCGGATGCCATCCACCCGGGATACGGGTTTTTAAGTGAAAATGCTAAATTCTCTAGAATTTGTGCAGAGCACGGGATCAAATTTATTGGTGCTACGGCTGAGCAAATAGATAAAATGGGAGACAAAGCGACGGCTAAGGAAACCATGAAAGAAGCTGGTGTACCGTGTGTACCAGGATCTGAAGGTATTCTTGAATCGCTCGAGCATGCGCGTAAAACCGCAAAAAAAATTGGCTACCCCGTAATGATGAAGGCGACCGCCGGTGGTGGCGGTAAGGGTATGCGTGCCGTATTTGCCGAAAGTGAGCTTGAAGGAGCTTGGAAAAGTGCACGAAGAGAATCTGCTGCTGCCTTCGGTAACGACGGTATGTACATGGAAAAACTTATCCTTGAGCCACGTCACATCGAGATCCAAGTCATTGGTGATAGTTACGGTAAAGCATGTCATTTATCGGAGCGTGATTGTTCCGTTCAGCGCCGTCATCAGAAGTTGGTCGAGGAAACTCCCTCGCCATTCATGACCGATAAACTGCGCAAGAAAATGGGCGATGCCGCTGTCAAGGCTGCAGAATTCATTGCGTATGAAGGAGCTGGAACAGTAGAATTCCTAGTGGACAAAGACCGCAATTTCTACTTCATGGAAATGAATACGCGTATTCAAGTTGAGCATCCTATCACTGAGCAAGTGGTTGGCTTCGATTTGATTCGTGAGCAAATTAAAGTCGCCGCGGGCGAAAAAATATCAGGCAAGAATTACTTCCCGGAAATGCACAGTATTGAAGTGCGCATCAATGCGGAAGACGCCTTCAACGATTTTCGACCATGCCCAGGTAAGATTGGATCATTCCACGCGCCGGGTGGTCACGGTGTTCGCCTAGATACGCACTGCTACAGTGGGTATATTATTCCACCTTTTTACGATTCGATGATCGCAAAACTCATAGTTACGGCGCGAACTCGTGATGAAGCTATAGTTAAGTTACAGCGTGCCTTGGACGAATTTGTTATTGAAGGGATTAATACAACGATTCCTTTCCATCAGCAGTTATTGCGCGATGAGAATTTCCGCAAAGGCGTTTACACCACGAAGTTTATGGAAGACTTCGAATTGGTTAAAGACTAAAGAAACTTTGATTTATAAAAAAACCCGGCGCGATGCGCCGGGTTTTTTTTGTGGCCGCCATTTTTTTTGCCGGTTAAAACAATTTCCGCGGGGCGTGACAATAGGGAGTGCCTCCTTTATTGTCATAATAATCCTGGTGGTAATTTTCCGCCGAATAGAAGGTTGCCGCAGGTAATATCTCGGTTGCTACGTCGTAACCCTTGGCCTCAAGCAGTCCAACTAATTTTTCGGAAACCTCTCGCTGCGCTTGATCCTGGAAGAAAACAGCACTGCGGTATTGTGGACCTATATCAGGACCCTGTCCATTGCGCTGTGTGGGGTCGTGCGTTTCAAAAAACACACGAGCTATCTCTTCAAAGGATACCTGCGCGGGATCGAATACTACATGCACCGCCTCATAATGCCCTGTGCGTTTGCTGCACACCTCGCGGTATGTTGGATTCTTCACCATGCCACCAGTATAACCGCAAGTAGTGGCTAGTACGCCGGGTATTTTTTGAAGGTAAAATTCTGTTCCCCAAAAACAGCCGGATGCCAAGACGGCTACTTCCTGTCCTTCTGCGGGTGCGGGTATGGTGGCCATCGCATATGCATCGCTCATCTTCTTATTGGTTTGTGCCGTACAGCTCGCGGTGAGTGCGAACAAGGCCATTGCTATTGCTTTAAATCTCATACTTAAGTAACGCAAAAACAGCACCGGTGTTTTTGACGACAGTCATCCTTCGAGAAAATTATCCGATGAAGCCCCTTTTTACTAGTATTTCGGCAATCTGAACCGTGTTTGTCGCGGCGCCTTTTCGGAGGTTGTCGCTAACGATCCATAAATTCAGGGCGTTGTCTGTGGTGAAGTCGCGGCGCAATCGGCCCACAAAGACATCGTCCTTTCCCTCCGCCATAAGAGGCATGGGATAGGTATTGAATTCCGGTCTGTCTTGAAGCGTAACCCCAGGCGTTTCCTTCAATACTTTCCGCACGTGTTCTAGTGTGAATTCCCGCTCAAATTCCACGTTGACACTTTCACTGTGGCCACCCTGAACAGGGACGCGTACTGCGGTCGCCGAGAGTTTTATACCTGCATCGCCAATGATTTTGACGGTTTCCTGGGTCATTTTCATTTCCTCCTTTGTGTAATCGTTTTCGAGGAAAATATCGCAATGCGGTATGCAATTTCGATCAATTTTATAGGGATAAACCATCTGAGGGTCTTCCCCGTTGCGTTCACCTTCAAGCTGGTCAACAGCCCCTTTACCTGTTCCTGTAACGCTTTGGTACGTACTCACGATCACTCGCTTCGCACCGAAAGCTTGATGGAGTGGGTGGAGTGCCATAACTAACTGGATCGTCGAACAGTTGGGGTTCGCGATGATGTAATCTTCTGCGGTCAGTTTATCCGCATTAATTTCAGGTACAATCAACTTTTTATCGGGGTCCATGCGCCATGCACTGGAATTGTCAACGACACGCGTTCCGGCAGCGGCAAATTTTGGCGCCCACTCGAGCGAGGTTTCGCCTCCGGCAGAGAAAAGTGCTACATCAGGTGCCGCAGCAACGGCCGCCTCCAGGCTTTGAATGGTCCAATCGCGACCACCGAATTGGACCGATTTCCCAACGCTGCGCTGCGACGCCACAGGAATAAGTTCCGTAACTGGGAAGCTGCGCTCTGCCAATACTTTCAAAATAATCTGGCCTACCATACCTGTAGCGCCAACAACTGCAATTCTCATAAAAATTGTCTTAACTTAAATAGTACCCCGCAAAGCTACTTCTAAACTGCCTTATGTTCACCGACTTGTTTCGTAGTGCACTAACGCTCTGTTTTTGCCTCATTTTTAACGCGGCCCAAGCCCAATTCTATGCACTTTTTGATTCATTAACCGCTTACCACACCGATTGGGAGGGCGATACTGCCTGGATGCAATTTTCTTCCGAAGGAATGAGAAGCGCTGCGCCAGCTGCGGGTTCTTTGGAATGGCGACGAGAAAGTCGCGCCGCAGTCTTGGGGGTGTGGACCTTAAACATACAGATGGATTTTAATCCGTCCAGCGCCAATTATTGCAGCTTTCGCTTTATGGAGTCAAGTTTCGGCTATTACGCCATACAACTCTCGGGTTCGAGCAGCGATGACCTCTCTTTCGTACTGCACACGGCAGAAAAGGATACCATACTCGCTGCAATTTCAGGATACGTCAACAAAAGTGCGGTAAACGTTGCACTTCGTATTGAACGGGACAGCAACTACACCTTTCACATTTATGACGCGGATTCTCTTTTATTCAGCACCACCGATAGTACCCTACGTTCCTCAAAAAGTCTGAGCGTGCAGTGCACGTATTCCTCAAGCCGTGTGGATAAATTTTTGTTTTCAACATTACGTGCGGATGGACATGCCTTTCGTGATACCGTTGCACCGAAATTGCTGAACATTGACGTTTTAACGCCGCAAACACTGCGGCTCCATTGGTCCGAACCGACTCTTCCCCCGCCAGGAAGTTTAAATGGTGTAATCGCTCGTTCAGCACAAGGGGCGCCTCTGGACACCGCATTGTTTCCCTACCTCAGCGAATATTATTGGGACATCACCTTCCTAAGACCCCTAGCCTTGGGGCAAGTTTGGATTGAAATCCCAATGGCTACTGATACAGCAGGTAACCTGTTGTTCTTCGCACTAGATTCTGTTCAACTAAATTACCCAACCCGCCAAAGCGTGCAAATTCTAGGCATCCACCAAATCGAAGGTAATGACGGAGACTACTTTATCGCCTACAGTCCCGTAGCCATGCCCGCGGCAGAATTGGTGCTCATCACGGAAAGTGGTGTCAAAAAAGCATACGATTGTCCCCTCGATTCTGGCCTTCACCGCTACGGCGTTGGCTTAAATGCAACATTCATTCTTGGATTTTCTATGCCCGATAAAGGCGTACTCATCCTTAAAAACGAGGGCATTCTTGTCGCTGTTCAACCGTACCATTTTCCCTATGCCCCGCACGAATCTTTCGGGGATTTTCTTCTTGTCGCTGATTCCATCACCTACACCAACGCCCAATGGCGCATAACCTCCACCCAAACGTCTGTTTCCGGACCAATTCCACCCAAAAACCTTCCTAAAAACCCACCTAAGGCTCTTTTCGGGGGTGAAAACGGTAAAAACTACGTCCAATTTTCCCATTCACTCTATCCCTACCTCCACATGCTTCTCCCGCATCTCGCAGACCAATGGCAGCCGGAAGCGCCTTACCTTTTGCCTGTACAACAAACTACACTGCCCCCTTTACTCGGGGACTCATCCCTCGCGCTTTTAGCACATACCTATCCAGATTCAGGAAAAATTTTTATTAATGAAGTGCATCCTTCGCCAGACCAATTAGACGAATTCATAGAATTAGTCTCTACCAGTGACCGACCACTGCGACTAGACCCGCTTCGACTAATAAAAACAACGGCCGCAGGGACCTCCGCCTACCGTTTCTTCACCACCCCGCCTTCGTTCTGTGCTCTACCAGTGCCTCTATTTCCGCTTTTAGCTCCGCACCAACTTCGCGCTTTCCCTAGTCCTACCGCACTGCCGAACGACAGTACCTCGCTACTGCTCCAAACCACTGATGCGCAAACCCTGGACCAACTCAACTACACGCCGTGGGATGCTCCCCTCGAACACCGCAGTTGGGAACGCATTTCCCTTCTAAGTTCCGGACGTACGCCATCGAATTGGGTACCGCATCATGCACGTTGGTGTTGTCCCACTGAAGCCTCGCCCAATGAAAAAAACAGTTGTTCCTTCCCCGCAACACCTCCCGATTTCAATGCACACCTTCAACGTACCCACCTCAGCTACGATCTCAACCATTACCTCCCTTCAACCGACCTATGGGTATCCATGGCGGCCGGGGAGATCCTTTCCCTTCGGCTTCTAGACCGCTCCGGCCGCCCCCTCACTCAATGGCTTTCTTATGAGGGCATCTCCGGCAGAAACCCCATAGGTATTGGTCCCTACTTATGGAACGAAAGCCCCTTAGAAACAGGTATTTATACACTTCAAGTCCGGCTCAAAAAATCTTCTTTAGTGCGTATAAAAAATCTACCGTTATCAATCTACAATCCGTAATTTTCGCTCAATTAAATACCCAAATGGATAAAGAAGCCAAAATAGTGGCGTTTGATCCGAACGAACCGGCATTAAACACCCATCTATTCGGTCTGCCTTTCGATGCAGACGAATGCGACATTCATGTTTTTCCAGCGCCTTGGGAGGTGACTGTGAGTTATGGAGCAGGAACTGCTGAAGGTCCCGCGGAAATTGAGGTGGCCTCCGCGCAGGTGGACCTGTTCGATGAACAGTTTCCCAACGGCTGGCAGCGGGGCATCTGGATGCACCCCATCGACGAAGCATGGGCAGAAACCAGTGCGAACCTGCGTGAAAAAGCCTCTCAATATTTGACGGCATACGAACAAGACGATGTTAGTGACCTAGAGTTGCGTTTGCTCGACGAGATCAATGATAAATGCGGACATTTCCACCGTTGGGTTGAAAAGAATGTAAGCCAATTATTGGCAAAAGACCGTCGTGTCATCCTTTTAGGCGGCGACCACAGTACATCCTTAGGTTCCTTGCGCGCTCACAAAGCGAAGTATGGCAGCTTTGGTATACTGCAGATTGATGCGCATGCCGACCTCCGGAATGCTTACGAAGGCTTCACCTATTCGCACGCGAGCATTATGTACAATGCCTTAAATGAGGGCTTGACGGACCAATTGTGCATCGTCGGATTACGCGATTACTGCCACGCGGAAGCTACCATGATTGAAAAGGACCAGCGCATTACTGTGCATACCGACAGGGCAATGAACCAGCAACTTTTTGCGGGGAGTAATTGGGCTGCCGTAAGCGCAACGATTGTCGCGGACTTGCCACAGCATGTGTATTTAAGTGTGGATATAGACGGGCTTGATCCTTCCCTCTGTCCCGGAACGGGTACGCCAGTTCCCGGGGGCTTATCAATGGCCCAATTTCTTCACCTCATTGATGCCGTTCTCGCCTCTGGTCGTAAAATAATTGGCGCCGATTTAGTCGAGGTAGTTCCTGGTGAAAATCAATGGGATGCCAATGTTGGTGCTCGTGTATTATATGCCTTATCCCACCGCCTTTCCTAGTCGCATATTCGCCTAAAACCACGTACCTTTGTTGAAATTATTTTAAGCACATTGCTATGAAATTCGGTGTAATCACCTTCCCAGGGTCAAACTGTGACCAAGACATGATATATGTACTCGGAACCATTATGGGGCATGAAACGGTCAACTTATGGCACAAAGACACGGACCTTCAGGGCGTGGACTGTGTAGTGTTGCCGGGCGGGTTCTCCTATGGAGATTACCTCCGTTCTGGGGCCATCGCAAAAATGAGTCCGATCATGGGCAGTGTAGTTGAATTTGCAAATAACGGCGGCTACGTTTTGGGCGTCTGTAATGGGTTCCAAATCCTTACAGAAAGTGGATTGTTGCCTGGTGCGCTCCGTCACAACGATAGTCACAAGTTCATTTGTAAAAACGTATTCATCAAACCCGTTTCTAAATCGGCAGGTATAAGTGCTGACCTAGATCATACGCGCGGTTATAAAATCCCAATCGCCCACGGTGAGGGGAATTATTATTGTTCGCAAGAAACGCTTGCAGAATTAAAGGCGAACGACCAGATCCTTTTCCAATACAGCACTGCTGAAGGGGAAGTTGGACCTGCAGTTAATCCAAACGGCGCGATAGAGAACATCGCAGGGGTTTCTAATGCCGCAAAAAATGTTTTCGGCATGATGCCTCACCCAGAACGCGCAGCAGATGCAGAGCTCAAGAATGAGGACGGATTGGAATTATTCAAAAGCATGATTGCACATATGGTTGTCGCGTAATCGCTACAAAATTTTAAGCATTAAAAACCCCCGAAGCGAAAGCTCCGGGGGTTTTTGTTTTATCGCAACGCTGTTGCTTAGTGCAGTACTATTGCTTCATTCTCTATACCTGAATCGGTAATAATCTGGAGTACATAAGTGCCGCGCGCCCAATTCTCAACATCAAGATTGGCTTCACCGCTTATTCTTCCGTTGTACACCAATCGGCCTGCAGCATCTAATAACCGAACGACTGCCGATCCTTCAATTCTGATAGTCAAAACTTTTTGCGCTGGATTTGGGTAGACACTCCATCCCGAAGTTAACGCCTCATCGAATCCAATATTCACCACGCTATACACATCCGACACATTTGAACATAGAATATTGGAGAAAATTCGAACATAATAATCTCCGTTTGATTGCGGTAAGAAGGTTGCGCCAGTTGCTCCGCTGATGGGATCCATATTCGCGTCTAACCATTCATAGGTAAATGTACCTGCTGGTGTAGCCGCTTCTAACTCACCTGTCGTGTTTTGCGATACGGTAGGCTTACCGGGCGCAGGTTGTACACTGATCGCACGTTGCTTCGTCTTAGAACAGCCTGTAGTTGCATCGGTATAGGTATAATACACCCAGTGAGACCCCACGCCCGCTGTTGACGGATAGATGCTGTCGTTAACAATTCCGGAACCGCTGTATACGCCACCCAAAGGCTGCCCTCCTGAAAGCAACTGCGGTCCGTCCAATTCACACACATACCCTTGTGACCCAAGCGTTACCGAAGGTAAACTGTTTACCGTCAAGGTTAATGAATCGGCTACGGAAGGATTGGCAACACAATCGTCCGAACTTAACATTTCTACTTTAAGTACATCGTTGTTCACGAAGGTTCCGCTATAGGTGAATGTATTGCTCGATACCACAGTACCGTTGAGTATCCAATTAATGGTTGGATTCAAACCTCCATTCGTTGGTGTTGCGGTAAATGTTGCACTATCTCCATTACATAAAGTTGTAGAACCCGAGGTCGTTAAAATTATGTCCGCGACTGGAGCGCTGACGATCGTAACGTAGTTAGGCATCACCACGGAATCTACCCCTGCGGCATTTGATACTACCAATTTTACATCATATGTTCCAGGCGTAGAATAGGTCACCACTGGATTTGCTGAAGTACTTGTGCTTGGTGTACCGCCCTGGAACGACCACAAGCGGGCCGATGCTGTAGGTGCAGTATAGTCATAAAACTGAAGGGCCTTTCCTGTACAGCCTGCAGTATCGCCCGTGAAAGCAGCTACAGGTGGTAATTGTGCTTGTCCAGAAATATTTATGTTATCTAAATAGATGTTATTTCCATAGCCATTTACGGCTACAAATTTTATGCGAACGCCAGACGAACCGCTGTACGCATCTAAATCAATGGTTGGACAACTTACAGAAGAAGAACCGTGGCACCAATACGTAGAATCGGCGGGCACAAAGGCGGATGTTACTGCGCCAGCAGTAGTAAAGCTCACATCTGATCCGTCATAGCCAGCTACTAAATCCCAAGTTGATCCACAATCATCACTTACATATACCTTCAAACTATCCTTATAACCACTAGAGTAGTAGGCCGATGCATATTCGAATTCAAGGTTGATCAAAGTATCGTTCGAAAAATCGAGTGAGGGACTAATCAATTCGTCCAGCGCACCCGTACTGCTGTAAGAATAATGGTTCACCGTCATAGCCGTATTTCCTGGACTCGTGCCGTTTACTGCAGCAGAAGCCCATGTAATGCCCGCATCTGGATTGGCAATTTCCCAACCGGAGAGGCCCGATTCAAAATCTTCTGTAAACGGCAAAGGCGCACCACCGACCCCTAAAATCTGGAATGCCGTCGTATCGTCTGTACCGTAATTGTTGCTTACCGTCAACGTAACCGAATACGCTCCAGTTGATGAGAAAAGTACTTTAGGGTATTGCGAACTGTCGTTAGTCCCGCCCACAAAGTTGTACGTAGAAGGAGAGATTTGCCAGTGCCAAGCTGTTGGTAATCCTCCTGACAAATCCGTTAAGGAAATGGTATCTCCTAAGGAGCACGTTGCCAATGGGTCTGCAGTAAATGAAGCTATAGGTGCTGTCGTAAAGCCGCTCATTAGCGGACTCTGCCAAACGCCACGACCATACGTTCCAATACGTATTAGTGCATCGTCTTCATAGACCTCTATATCGGAGATGATGACATTAGGCAAGTTTTTATTGAAGCTTATCCAGGACGGAAAATTGGAGCTCGTGTAATACATTCCTATATCCGTGCCGACATAAATACCGTCGCTTGACCCGCCTTCAAAAGCCACTGCAGTTGCTGGTACATTTGGCAAGCCTGAACTAAGATTGGTCCATGTTGAACCTGCATTGAAAGACTCCATAACCTTTTTATTACCGGCATAGCCGCTAATGGAAATAACGATGTGATCCTCATCGTCTGGATCAATGGCCACACCTGAAATATTGTTCGGCGAAGGACTCATTGAGCCGGACGGTGTAATGCTAGACCAACTGCTTCCTCCATTCGTTGAGCGGAAAATATTGCTATTGATGAGCGCGTAGATATAGTTTGTGTTCGAAGGTGCCACTTCAAATTCGTCAATATTAGAATTTCCACTAATGTTATTTGAAGACGTTGCCGCCCACGAACCGCCTGCATTGGTTGATTTCCATATTTTCTTAAACCCTGCGTAAATAGTATTCGTGGTGACTGGATCAACATTGAACGGCGTTACCCAATTTCCAGATCCTGCTACCGAAAGCGTGTTGATAGAACTGAAGAATGCACCCCCATTCGTACTCTTGTAGAAATCTCCATAATAAATGGAGGTATACATCAGATTGTCGTTCACGGCATCTACGCCGTTGTCCATTCCATCGCCGCCGGTAGCTCTCGACCAATTCATAGTCGAGCTTCGTAAATGTGATCCGTTATCTTGAGCACCTGCCAATACGACTGAAGTATCTGAAGTGCTTTGACTAATCTTATAGTACTGTGTGATGTTCATGCCATAAATCAAGTCATCCCATGATGCGCCTGCATTACTGGTTTTGAATACACCACCATCAGTAGCCGCATAAAGTTCAGATGTTCCTGGTCTAAAATCAGCGTGATGATGATCGGCATGAACAAATGGCGTAGACCCGGCGCCATACCAATGACCCACGCAACTCCAATTGGCTCCGCCATTGGTTGATTTCCAGATATTGACCCCACCGACGTAAACCGTGTTTTCTGAATTAGGGTCACATGCAATGGTTAAATCATACCAGGCTTGACCGCCGGAACCGGTCCCCGTGTTTGACCAGCCCATGATATTAGGTGTGGAGCTCATTAAAGTCCAGTTCGAGCCGCCATTAGTAGAACGGTATAAACCGCCAAAACCATAATTTGACGAACCGTAAACTAGATAAACTTTACCCGGTGTTGCACTCACAGCCACTTCACAACGGTATTTTCCATTTGTGGGTAGACCACTCGTCATTTGCGTCCATGTATCGCCCGCATCGGCTGAACGATATAATTTTGGGCTTGAGCCACTTGTAGTAGCAAAAACCGTATCTCCATGGCCCATGCGCATTCCGTAGAAGGATCCGCTTTGTTCTAATGTAAAGTTTTGACCGTAGTTGGTACTGCGATAAATCCCTCCGTTAGTCGCAGCAATTACAATGTGTGTGCTATCTGGATGGACTACAATACGTGCTATGCGGTAATTTTGAGAGGTCGACCATGAAAGCGAAGTACTGTTCCAAGTGATTCCACCGTCCGTAGATTTCAGAAGGCCAAAGCTGTAGGTATCTGCAGCATCGCGATCACCTGTTGCTAGATACATTGTATCAGGATGCAAGGGATCAATAGCTAGATCGCTGACCCCTAAGTTCGTAAGTTCGTCTGTGAATGTTGTCCAACTCTGGCCGTCATCATAACTCACCCACAAGCCTCCTGCGGGAGCACCTGCATAGATGGTATCGTGGTGGTTAGGGTGAAAAGCAACTCCATTTATTCGGCCGATTCCATTATTTGCTGGCGCATTAAACGGACCCATTGAAGACCATTCGCCATACTCTGTCGTGGAAGATGCTTGTTGCTGCTGAATGGCTTGGTACAAAACCGATGGATGCGGACGTACCCCCGTTTCACCAACACGCTGGCCCATCATATATTCCCAACGCTTGAACTGCTTCCAGCCGTGTCCTTTTTCGTAAGGTTTACCGTCAAATTCGGCATTAAATTTTTCGACGACAGTATGGAAGTTCACGCGGTAATCCTGCATGGCTTCCACCCATGTCATGTTTTCAATCTCGCTAGTAGTCAGCGTGTTAGACGCGCGGTCTTGAGCAGTGGCGAAAAGGGCAGTGGCAGAAAAGGTAAACGATAGTAAAAGTTTACGTAGCATAGGGGTGTGTTAAGGACCCTAAAGCTACAAAAATTGGGCCTTACTTTTCCTCCGGATGCGCAGTAGACAAAAGGCAAAGCTCATTGAGCTGTGCTTCGTCGATGGTTGCCGGGGCATCAATCATCACATCGCGGCCCGCATTATTCTTCGGGAACGCAATGAAATCACGGATGACTTCCGCGCCGCCTAAGATGGCCACTAGTCGGTCAAAGCCGAAAGCGAGACCACCGTGAGGAGGAGCACCATATTCGAAGGCACTCATCAAGAATCCGAACTGCTTCTCTGCTTCTTCCTTGCTAAATCCTAACAAGTCAAACATGCGGCTTTGTAGCGCACGATCGTGAATACGTATGGATCCGCCACCGATTTCATTTCCATTCAATACAAGATCGTATGCGTTTGCACGAACGTTCCCCGGATCGGTATCAATGAGGGCAATATCTTCCGGTTTTGGTGAGGTAAAAGGATGGTGCATTGCGTGGTAACGCTCAGTTTCATCGTCCCATTCTAAAAGTGGGAAATCCATCACCCATAGCGGTGCGAATTCTTCTGGGTTACGAAGGTCCATTTCCTCTGCGATGTGAAGACGCAATTCAGAAGTTGCCTTGCGCGTCAAACG
>PZPA01000038.1:12910-18690 GCA_003045825.1 Bacteroidota bacterium | reverse complement strand
TACCCGTAAATCCATTGTCCGTATTTGCCAATCCCATGAGCATGAATTCTCGGCGGGGCCAAATGTGCAATGCATCTAGGTTCAATTGTGGACTGCCGTCCGCGGCGGCAGGAATGTGTACTTCTTTGTATCCGCTGTCGATGTACTCTTGCGTAAAGTTGAACCGGGGTTGTTTCATCATTGCCCCACGAACTGCCGATCCGGTTCCGTCTGCGCCTATAATAAGGTCGGCACGTTCCCTAACGGTTTCACCCTTGCGGTCAAAGGTTACTTCCCCTAGCTCAAAGTCTATGTGGGTGCAGAAATGTTCGAATTGGACTGAAATGGCTGGATTTTCTTCCGCCAATTCCACCAAGGTCTGGTTCAATTCAGAACGGCTAATGCTATGAATGGCTTTTCCTTCAATGCTGTAAGGAAAATAGCTCTGGTTGCCTTCTAAGTCGTGAATTTGTCGTCCATAAGCAGGTACGGTAATCTTCCGAATTTCCGCTTCAATACCGGCATATTTAAAGGCGGTCCACCCGCGGTCACTGACCACTAGGTTAATGGAGCGGCCGCTTCCGTAAACCGATTTACGCGGATCGGGTCGTTTTTCATAGACCTGAACAGCGTACCCTTTTTGTCCTAGAACGTAGGCCATATATGAACCGGCTAATCCAGCTCCTACGACGATTGCCTTTTTCATGCGCCCTGCTCGTTTAAATAGTTCAATAAAATGGCTCCGAAGGCTCTGATATCTTCAAAGTTGTTGTACAAAGGAACAGGGGCCATGCGGATGACATTAGGTTCGCGCCAGTCTGCAATAACGCCTTCCTTCATTAGGTAGTCAAATAGAGGACGACCATACCCGTGAACGAGCAGTGAAATTTGGGCACCGCGCTCGTCCTTTGGTGTGATGATTTCAAAATCACTACCAGAGGCGTGTGCTACCTCTTCTAGTACTTCTTGAAGATAGGCGGTTAACTTTCTGCTTTTCGCGCGAAGGTTTTCTGCGCCCGCTCGGTCGAATAGATCTAAGCTTGCACGAAGCGGAGCCATAGCCATTACCGGGGCGTTTGATAATTGCCACGCTTCAGCAGTTGGGATAGGTACAAAAGTTTCAGGCATCTCGAAACGGGTCGCTTTATCGTGACCCCACCAACCTTCAAATCGCGGGATATTCGGGTCGTTATGATGGCGTTCGTGGACAAAGTATCCGGCAGTAGCTCCCGGGCCAGAATTGATGTATTTGTAATGACACCAGGCAGCGAAATCCACATTCCAATCGTGCAATTGGATATCAATATTACCTGCACCGTGTGCTAAATCCCAACCGACAACAATACCTTTCGATTGTGCATGAGCGGTCAATGTCTTCATATCCATGACCTGACCCGTGTAGTAATTCACTCCACCAATCATCATCATGGCTATTTCCTCGCTGTGCTGGTCAATGGCTGTGATAAAATCTTCCTTGCGAATGTGGTGCTCACCTTGGCGCGGTGCCACCTCTATTAGATGTTCTTTAGGGTCCAATCCATGAAAGCGCAGTTGGGAGGCTAAAGCGTATTGATCCGATGGAAATGCTTTTGCTTCGCACAAAATCTTCATTCGCTTCCCTTTTGGTCTAAAAAAACTGACCATAAGCAGGTGGAGATTGTTCGTGAGCGAACCCATTACCACTACTTCTTCGGGCTTTGCGCCTACAAGTTTAGAGAGACTCTCAGAGAAAAATTCGTGGTAGGGCATCCAAGGACGACGGGCATGAAAATGTCCCTCAACACCCCAGTTTTTCCAATCTTCGAGCTCCTCATTTAGGTAACTTTCAGCAGCCTTAGGCATCAACCCGAGGCTATTTCCCGTAAAGTACAAGGTCTGTTTACCGTCTATGACGGGCAGGTGAAACTCTGAGCGAAAAGCAGCGAGTGTATCTGCTGCATCTAGGGATGCGGCATAGACCGGATCTAATACGTTCATAGTGTAGTGTATTGGGGAGTCTAAAGGTAGGGCAAAAGGTGCCACAGGCCCAAAAGAAGAAACGGGAGTCCTTCAATTAATAGACTGTAGTACAAGTCTCCCATTTTTGGATAGGATTTAATCAGTACGGTGCCAAAAAAGAAGTAGAGCACGGTAAGTTGTAACCAAGGCAATTCAAAGTAATTCACCAGAATTAGGTAACTCAACCATAGCAAGGTGTTGGCTGCCCAAACGCTATTCTTAGCGCCAATCAAATGCGGTAGGGTTCGGATAGCGTTGGCGTCCAATTCGGCATCACGCACATCAAACGGTATGGTCAGTGCAGCCGTCCATAAAAATCGTTCAATAAATGGCCAATACCAATCTTCGCCAGCACGAAGTGCAGGAATAACCGCGGTGACGTAAGCCCAAACTAAAGCAATAAGTATGAGTTTTAATCCAGGTATAGATCGCAATCCACCTCCTCTTCTTTTCAGTATAAATGGTATGGGGTACAGTAGAGCGAACGCACCCGCAATAGCATAGTGCCCGGTCAGTGCCGCTTCGTTGATTCGAATGAGTTCAAAGAGGATGGTCGCCCCACCTAAACCCATGCTTAAAAAAGCTGTTTTGGGCATGCGTTCACGCCATTGACTAATACGGCTGCTCCCTTCGGTGGCAGCCGGACCCTCAAATAGGCGTGCGAAACCGTAGATGACTAAAGTCGCCGCCGCATTTAATACGGCAATGGAAGTTCCAGAAAATCTAAACAATTCTTCGCTGAATCGGGTTAACCCCCAAACGGCTCCGGCCACCCAAAAATTTGCATACACAAACGTGCGAATGAAGCCTTTGAAGGTGTTAATAAATGCGTTGAAATTTCCCATCGTGTTCTCCCCCTAAAAGTAAGGTATGTTCGCGAACTGTGATGTAATTTTGTCCTTTCTAAAACAAACAGAGTATGAAGCGCAATTCGTTTGCCTACAGACACATTGGTCCCAAAGCTGTTGATGTTGATCAAATGCTGACTACCATTGGTATTGATTCTATTGACACGCTGATCGATCAAACTGTTCCCTCTACCATTCGCTCTGCGGAGGAAATGGATCTGGCTCCCGCAATGACGGAAGCAGAGTTTGCAGCACACATCACCGCCTTAGGCGAAATGAACAGTGTGTTCAAAACGTACATCGGAATGGGGTACCACAACACGGTGCTGCCCGGTGTCATTCAGCGGAATATTTTAGAAAATCCCGGATGGTATACGGCCTATACGCCTTACCAAGCGGAAATCGCTCAAGGTCGTTTAGAAGCTTTAATGAACTACCAAACTATGGTGGTTGATTTAACCGGTATGGAATTAGCGAACGCATCATTGCTTGATGAGGCCACTGCCGTAGCTGAAGCCATGAGCATGTTCTACGGAGCGATGCCGCGCGCGAAGAAGAAGGCAGGAGCATCAAAGTTCTTTGTCGACCATCAAACCTTCCCGCAGAGCATTGATTTACTTCAAACACGCACTACACCTATTGGAGTAGAATTGGTCTTTGGAGATTATAAATCATTCGAACCGACGGAAGAATTTTTTGGCGCTTTCGTTCAATTTCCTAATGCCAACGGATCGGTCGAAGATTACCGTGCTTTCGCAGAAAAATGTAATGCAGCTGAGGTCCAACTTGTCGTTGCTGCAGACTTACTCTCCCTCGTACTTCTTACGCCTCCAGGACATTGGGGTGCAGACGCAGTGGTTGGTACTACTCAACGCTTTGGTATTCCATTGGGTTACGGCGGACCGCATGCTGCTTATTTTGCAACTAAGGAATCGTACAAAAGATATATTCCAGGCCGCATCATCGGTCGAACCATAGATACGGACGGCAATCCAGCTTTGCGCATGGCATTGCAAACGCGCGAGCAACACATCAAGCGCGACAAAGCCACGTCAAACATTTGTACTGCCCAAGTATTGCTTGCGGTCATGGCCGGTGCTTATGGTGTCTACCACGGTCCGGAAGGACTGATGGACATCGCTGAAGAGATCCACCGCAAGACGGCCACATTAAACGAGGCGGTTAAAGGAATGGGACTTACGCAACACAATGCATCGTTCTTCGATACCTTGAAAATCACTCTAAACCAGGCGAACAGTATTCAGGTTCGTGAATTCAGCGAGGCAGCGGAAATCAATTTCCGTTACTTTGATGAAACGACGATTGGAATCAGCATTAACGAAACCACTACGGACGAGGACATCGCTGAAATCATTGCCGTATTAGCCAAGGCGGAAGCTGCAGTCACCATTGAAATGGAAGACTTAGGTCAGTACATTCCAACGGAACTGGCACGTACTTCTGCGTTCATGACGAATTCTGTTTTTCACAGCTACCGCAGTGAAACAGAAATGATGCGCTACCTCAAATCGCTCGAGCGCAAAGATTTAGCGTTGAATCACAGCATGATTTCTTTG
The DNA here is from genome assembly GCA_003045825.1 of Bacteroidota bacterium. Classification (GTDB taxonomy): domain Bacteria; phylum Bacteroidota; class Bacteroidia; order Flavobacteriales; family Schleiferiaceae; genus UBA10364. The sequence goes on along the minus strand of PZPA01000038.1, from coordinate 14,288 downwards.
GGTTCGTGCACCATGAAGTTGAACGCGGCATCAGAAATGATCCCGTTGTCGAGCGGTTCATGGAACAGCTTGCACCCCTATGTTCCTACAGAACAAGCATCGGGTTACATGCAAGTCATCGAAGAATTGGAGCGTGATTTAGCAGTCATTACTGGTTTCGATGCGACATCATTACAGCCGAATTCTGGTGCCCAAGGAGAATACGCAGGCCTTATGGTAATCCGTGCCTACCACCAAGCTAATGGTGACCATCACAGAGACATTGCCTTAATTCCTTCTTCTGCACATGGTACAAACCCGGCTTCCGCAGTAATGGCGGGTATGAAAGTGGTGGTGGTTGCTTGTGATGATCATGGGAATATTGATGTCGACGATCTTCGCTCGAAGGCAGAGAAGCACAGTGAGAATCTTGCTTCTTTAATGATCACCTATCCATCGACACACGGTGTGTTTGAGGCGAGCGTTAAAGAAATTACAGACATTATTCATCAGCACGGTGGTCAAGTTTATATGGACGGTGCCAACATGAACGCTCAGGTGGGATTGACTTCACCGGGAATCATAGGTGCTGATGTTTGTCACTTGAACTTACACAAGACGTTTGCTATTCCACACGGTGGTGGCGGCCCCGGTATGGGTCCCATTTGCTGTAAGGCACACCTTGCTCCGTTTTTACCGCAACATTCGGTCATTTCCATGGGTGGCGAGCAAGGAATTTCAAGCATATCTGCAGCACCTTGGGGATCTGCATTGATCTTGTTGATTTCCTATGCCTACATTAAGATGTTAGGTGCAGAAGGTCTAACCGATAGCACCAAATATGCCATTTTGAATGCCAACTACATTAAGGAGCGCCTAGCGGGTTCGTTTGATGTCCTCTACACGGGCGAAAATGGACGTTGTGCGCACGAAATGATTTTAGATTGTCGTCCATTCAAACGCGATGCGGGTGTTGAAGTAACAGATATCGCGAAGCGCTTAATGGATTATGGATTCCACGCACCTACAGTGAGCTTCCCGGTTGCCGGTACAGTGATGGTAGAACCTACTGAAAGTGAAGGTCTAGAGGAATTGGATCGCTTCTGTGATGCGATGCTCAGTATTCGTCGCGAGATTGGTGAGATTGAGACCGCTGATGCGGATGCAGCCAACAATGTCTTGAAAAATGCACCACATACGCAGTACATGATTTGCGCGGATGCATGGGATTTCCCATATACACGTACAAAAGCAGGTTTCCCGCTTCCTTTCGTTAGTGACAACAAATTTTGGCCTACCGTACGTCGTGTAGACGATGCCTATGGTGACCGTAATCTCGTATGTACGTGCGAGCCCATAGAAAGTTATATGGAGGAAGCCGAGGCGTAAGCCGAGGCCA
>PZPA01000038.1:0-12900 GCA_003045825.1 Bacteroidota bacterium | reverse complement strand
AGGTATAAAAAACCCCCCGGCGCGGAGCGCCGGGGGGTTTTAGTGGGCTTATTTTTTTCTACTCCTTACGAATGACGTACAGCACGAATATCAGCGCCGGTAGGGCTTTGGAATAAGGCCAAATCGAAATGACGTGTTGCTGCATACAAGTGGTCAAAAATATCGGCCATAATGGACTCATATTTTGTCCATTCTGTGGTTGCGCTAAAACAGTACACTTCAATCGGCAGTCCCTGCGTTGTAGGCTGAAGCTGACGAACCATTAAGGTGAATTCATTATTGATTTCAGGATGATTTCTCAAATAGAAATCTATGTACTTGCGGTACAGTCCAATGTTTGTCTGTCTTCTACCATTGAGCAGACTTGCACCTTGAATGTTTTTCTTTTCATTATTTACATCGATCTCTTTTTGGCGTTCAATCATAAAGGCGCTGATCAAATCGATTTCTCTTAAGCTGTCTGCCAATCCTTCGTCCAGATGACGGATGGAAGTAATGTCAATATGGATGTTGCGTTTGATTCGACGCGCTCCAGCTTCAGACATACCGCGCCAATTCACGAAACTGTCGCTAACAAACGCTGTCGCAGGAACGGTACTTACGGTCTTATCGAAATTCTGAACTTTCACCGTAGTTAGGTCAATGCTCATCACGTCACCATCGACGCCGTAATTTGAAAAAGTAATCCAATCGCCTACTTTGACAAGGTCGTACATGTGGATTTGGAAATTGGCCAATAGTCCTTTGATGCTGTCCTGGAAGACAAGTATAAGAATAGCGGTCGTACCTGCGAATGCTCCCAAGATTGCGGCCGTTTTCATGCCAGTAAGTATGCTAATAGCAGTGATGATCGCACCAAACCAAGCCAATAGTCGAATCACCTGGGAAATAGTTCGAACGGGAGTATTGGCATATTTTGCCGTCATACTGAACCAATTCTCTAGAGCCCGGAGCGTGCGGTTGATCAGGCTCACAAGAAGCACAAGAATGTACAGAACTACCAGCGTCTCTACAACGGGAACGACATATGGTAGGTCATCAAACACAATAGGCACACTTCCGTAGACTATTCCCGCCGGAACAAGGTGTGCAATATTCCGAAAGACTTTTTGGTTATAAAAGTAGTCGTCCCAAGTAGCCTTTGTCCGTTTTACTGCGGCATGTATGACGCTTAGGATAATTCGGCGAGCAATAAAATCGGCTACCCAAGAAATAAGAAGTAAAAGCAAAAGATCCACAGCTAATCCATTGCACTACTTGTGGATCTAGTCCTTTTCGTAGTAAGAAGTCAGTGGTCCAGTGTAGTGTATCCATTAGTACGGGTGGAACAGGGTTATGCTATCAAATCTAACTGATGTAGCATAAAAATACCCTAAACCATACACTGTTGTATCATCTTGACGTCTAATATTTCCAATTTGTGGACTGTAAGGCACACTAAACAACCCGCCACCGCCAATATTATTAGCCATGATGTTCAAATAATCATACATGCCCTCACTAACAGTACGCGTCTCGAATACCAGATTAATCAGGGTGTCGCGGAATACGGTGTAAGGAGGCCCAATAAAGTTGAACCTACTGACTTGCGTGCCCTCAATGAACTGATCGTCGTTAAAAATATTGATGCTTGAATTCAAGCTTTTTTCCGTCTCTTCGGGGGTAAAAGGCCCCATCAAGCCATTAGGCGCATAGATTTTTGTCGTCCAGTAGTTTTTTATCCAATAAGCATTTCCGCGACCCGCTGGGTCATTCCAGAGCGCATAGGGACTGTAGTAGCAAGAGTCGGCATCCGCATAATACACAGAGTCACCGGTTCTAAAATCTACCCAGCTGCTGTCGTCTTCCATAATTGGAAACATAGGTGAGAGGAAGGTAAAAGGCGCATTAACGATATCCGCAGTGCTTTCCCATATCCCAGTAGCATCACCGTAGCCTGCGGGTACGGTAATGATTATGCGATAGCCATGGCCAACCGCTGCCAATAGCGTTGAATCTTCGTAGCGACCTGGATCAATCTCAGTTAAGGTACTTACTAGACTGTCGTTATCATAGACTTCCACTAAGGCACCTGTAATGTGGTCGGCATCGGTGGTATCTAGATAAGGTGAACTTATGGCTAGATCCATATATGTCCCCGTTCCTGGTATATCGGTAACAGATCCACTCACAGAAATGAGCGCAGCGCCGTCATAGGCATCAGTTATTACCTTATCCGTAACGTCGACTTCACAGGAAGTAAAAGCGAGCGTCAATAGGCTAAAAATTGCAAATTTCTTCATGATCTAGAAATCTAGGTTGTAGGTTATTGTGGGAATGGCGGTGGCAAAAATGGAGAGCTGTGTGGCTTTGGTTTGGCCTGTTGGATCTCCGTTATCATCGAGTTCTTCTTCAAAGAAAATACTGAAGGCGTTTTTACGCGCATAAGCGTTGTATACACCGATATTCCAGCTTCCTTTTAAATCGTTGTCTTTCTTGTTTGGAACCGCGATATCCATGCTTAAGTCAAGGCGGTGGTAGGCTGGAGTACGACTATTGTTTCTGCTTAAAGCGAACGGGTAGATGATGCCTTCAAATTCACTCTTTGCTTCTGGGTAGGTATAGGGTTTCCCGGTTTGATAAATGAAGGATCCCGAGAAACTGATGTTCGGTTTCCATGCATACGCAGCAACTACCGCTATATCATGTGGCTTATCCTGCGCAGCAGAATACCATTGCCCTAGGTTGATCCATTCTTCTGGTGTTGCACCTAGATCTACCTGTAATTGCGAACGACTGTAGGTATAGGCCAGCCAACCTGTTAATTGGCCAATTTTTTTGTCCAATTGCACTTCAAGACCGTAGCTTCTTCCGCGTCCGGTCATCAAAGCAACTTCAATATTGTCCACACCAGTAGGTTGCGCACCGTTTTTGAAATCAACGAGATCGCGCATGCTCTTGTAATAGGTTTCGACGCTCAACTGCCATTCACCGTCCTTAAAATTACGATTCCAGCCCAATGCAATTTGATCTGCCGTTCCTGGATCAATATACCTACCGGCAGGACGCCAAGTATCAATGGGTAGGGAGGAGGTAGTGTTCGAAATCAAATGAATGTACTGACGCATTCTATTGTAACTCGCCTTTACCGCAGTGTTTTCTGTTGCCTTAAAGTTGATCCCTAAGCGTGGCTCCAACCCTTGAAGACCTTCAAAGGCTTCAATGATTTCCATAGAGGCGTAGCTTGTTGTGTCAGTAATGAGGTCATTACGCACTGTCCCGTTCGCAGTAGGAGTGTAATTCACGACGTCACGGGCACCGATGTTGTAGAACGTACTGTAACGAAGACCACCGCGAATGGTGAGTCGGTTATTCACTTTCCAATTGTCCTCAATGTATAGAGAGGGCTCAACAGCGTATTCATTTTGAAGTTCAATACTGATATCAACTAAGTTGCTGTCAATATAATCTAGTGTTGTGGAAAATGGCTCGAAATCATAGACCGTTGCTTCGGCTCCATAATTTACCTGGTGCTTTGCATTAGGGAACCAGCTGAATGCAACTTTGTTGCTCTGGTTTTTAATGAAGGCAATGTTGTCGATTTTCGCTTGTGGGAAGTCAAACCCAATGGCATAGTCGTAGTCAGAGTAAATCGTGCTCACGTTTAAGAACAGCTTATCTGTAATGAGGTAATTCCAACGACCGGTTAATCCCAAGTTCCCCCAATCGAATTTAACTAAACCAGGAACGCCAAAAGCATCTTTCCCATAGTAAGCGCTCAGGAACAAACGGCTTTTATCATTGAATTTGTAGTTCACCTTCGCATTGAGGTCGTAGAAATTGGCAATGATTGAATTCAGATCATCGTTAGGACTTGCTTTGAGCAATACGTCTTGATAGGAACGACGTCCAGCGATCATGAAGCTCGCCTTGTCTTTCACTAATGGTCCCTCAAGCATTAAACGAGAAGAGAGTAGCCCAAGTCCCATAGTTCCGGCAAATTCTTTTGTATTACCTTCTTTCTGGTGCACGTCAAGAACAGAGGATAAACGACCGCCGAAGGGCGCTGGAATACCACCTTTGTATAGTTTGAGATCACGAACGGCATCGCCATTAAAAACGGAGAAGAACCCGAAAATGTGTGAGCTATTGTACACGGGTGCCTGGTCTAAAAGAATTAAATTCTGATCCGTTTTACCACCGCGAACATTGAACCCGCTCGCTCCTTCGCCAACGGTGGTTACACCTGGCAATAAGGTGATGGAACGAATGACATCAAATTCACCTAAAAATTGAGGAATGGCCTTGATTTGCTTCGCCGTGAGCTGTGTGGTTGACATTTCAGCACGGTTCAGGTTCTCATCCAGCTTTTTAGCGGTTACCTCGACTTCTGCAAGCTGATTGGTAGCTTCCTTCAGTTCGAAATCTAAGGTCTGACTTTCTTTTAAGGTGAGCGTTTTTACTATGCTTTCATACCCGATGTAGCTCACTGTGAAGGTGTATTTTCCTTCCGGGAGGGTTAACGAGTAAAAGCCGTAAATGTTGGTGATTGTCCCTTGAAAGCTTTCGTTGACAATAGACGCGTTGATTAGTTCTTCACCGTTGGCTGCATCTTTAATGTATCCGCTAAGAGTAACATTTTGGGCGTAGGCGGTAGAGAAAAACAGTATGCCCAAAAGAGCAAGACATTTTTTCATGGTAATTAAATTAGTTAACCTCTTAAAGGTTTTTGGAGTGATTTTGTTCGCTTAAACCCAATTAATATGCCAAACGGTATGCCGTGAGGTTATTGTTTTAGAAATAACTTAAAAGCTAGAATAGTACCGCTCAAACTACAGCCAATAATATTCGCTAAAATGAGCGGTGCATCTTGCATCCAAATCCCATAAGCCAACCAACAAAGCTGACCAGAGAACATTAAGATATACATGGTCAAACTTAAGTCATCCGTCTTGCGCGATTTAATGATTTGCCAAGCTTGCGGCACAAAAGCGACGGTGGTAAGTGTAGCGGCCAGCAGGCCAATAAGGGTCATTACTTCCATTGAGACGAAAATAGGACAAACCTGCCGCGCGAATAGATTGTAGAACGAATACTTATTAAGTGCACTCAGCTTATATCGCTTCCTTGCTCCTATCAGTTAATAAAAGTATCAGGACAACGTTAAACTGTTAATAAGTTGTTGATAACTAACCTAAGGCCCTTTAGTTATTGCCTTGTACAGTTGTCAGAAATCATATTGTGCAGTAGTTTTGCAGCATCTTATTTAAATCAAGTATACAACATGTCTAAATTAGTTGGAATTATCTCTCAAATCATCGGCCCTGTAGTGGACGTGAAGTTTGACGGTTCACAAGGCGAGCTTCCTAGAATTTACGAAGCTCTTGAAGTAACAAAATCGACTGGTCAGGTAGTCATCTTAGAGGTGCAGAAGCACGTAGGGCAGGATACTGTTCGCGCCATTTCAATGGATTCGCTTGATGGATGTCAACGTGGTCAAGAGGTACGCTCAAAAGGTGATTCAATCACAATGCCTATTGGAGATCAAATCTATGGACGTGTTTTTAACGTAGTAGGTGAAGATATTGATGGTATCGGAGGTATTGATCGTTCGAGAGGATTGCCAATTCACCGCCCAGCGCCTGCTTTTGAAGACTTAAGTACGTCTACTGAGGTGCTTTTCACAGGTATCAAAGTAATTGACTTGATTGAGCCTTATTCAAAAGGGGGGAAAATTGGTCTGTTTGGTGGTGCCGGTGTTGGTAAAACCGTTTTGATTCAAGAGTTGATCAACAATATCGCTAAAGGCCATGGTGGTCTTTCTGTTTTCGCTGGTGTTGGTGAGCGTACTCGTGAGGGTAATGATTTGATGCGTGAAATGCTTGAATCAGGCATTATTAACTACGGTGAAGAATTCATGCACGCTATGGAAAATGGCGGCTGGGATCTGAGCAAAGTAGATAAAGAGTTGATGAAGGACTCCAAAGCAACCTTCGTATTCGGTCAGATGAACGAGCCTCCAGGTGCACGTGCACGTGTAGCACTCTCAGGTTTGACATTAGCGGAGTACTTCCGTGACGGTGATGGCGAAGGACAAGGAAAAGATATCCTTTTCTTCGTTGATAATATCTTCCGCTTTACACAAGCTGGATCAGAGGTGTCCGCACTTCTAGGTCGTATGCCTTCTGCTGTAGGTTACCAGCCAACCCTAGCTTCTGAGATGGGTGCGATGCAAGAGCGTATTACTTCGACTAAGAACGGTTCTATTACTTCGGTTCAAGCGGTATACGTACCTGCGGATGACCTTACGGATCCGGCTCCTGCAACAACGTTTGCTCACTTGGATGCAACAACCGTATTATCTCGTAAGATTGCGGAGCAAGGTATCTACCCTGCGGTTGATCCATTAGATTCTACTTCTCGTATTTTGACTGCGGATATCGTAGGTGCAGAGCATTACGATACTGCCCAGCGCGTAAAAGAGACATTGCAGCGCTACAAAGAATTGCAAGATATCATTGCGATTCTTGGTATGGAAGAGCTTTCGGAAGATGATAAACTAGTAGTATCACGCGCTCGTCGTGTGGCGCGTTTCCTTTCTCAACCGTTCCACGTTGCAGAGCAGTTTACTGGTTTGCAAGGGGTACTGGTAGATATTAAGGATACGATCAAAGGCTTTAATATGATTCTTGACGGTGAATTGGATCAATATCCAGAAGCTGCCTTCAACTTGAAAGGTACCATCGAAGAGGTTATTGAAGCTGGTGAGAAAATGTTAGCTGAGGCTTAATCAGTGTGGTTATGTATTTAGAAATCATCACACCTGAAGAGGTATTGTTTAAAGGACAGATCAGCTCTGTGCAGCTGCCAGGAAAGGACGGGTTGTTCCAGATCTTGAAAGATCACGCCCCGATCATTTCTAGTTTGCGTGCAGGTACAGTGAAGATTCGTGTCGCTGACGATACAAGAACGCTAGATCACTTGAGTTCTCAGGTTATTCTAGATACTTCAGACGATAAGCTGTGTACCGTAGAGGTCAAGGGCGGCGTTTTGGAGTGCAAGAACAATATGATCTCTGTACTAGCGAGCTAGACGTTCGATCAGCACAGTATAGAATCCCCACAATTCTCAGAGTTGTGGGGATTTTTTTTGAAACAAAGTAATGAGGCTCAGCCTAGGTTCTATCTTCGTGGTCCAACACAAATGAAATGAAACACATACTTACATTGGTTTGCCTTACTATTGGTATAGGTGCCACTGCGCAAGAATTTGGACAGCGCAAAGGTTTTCGTGGCATTGTCACTAAAGCGGATAAATCTATTGAATTGAATGAGGTTGAGGTGAGTTCTTCTCTAGCGAAGACCACCTATGCCGCTGCAACCCGTCAGATCACGGTACTCACGGCGAAGCAAATTCAAGAGCTGCCGGTAAGCAATATCAATGAATTATTAGACTATTTGGGTAGTGTCGACATGCGTCAGCGCGGTCCATTAGATGTGCAAGGGGACTTGGGTGTTCGTGGGGGTACATTTGATCAAACGCTGGTATTGGTGAATGGCGTTCGTATGAATAACCCACAGACGGGTCATCATAATATGAACCTGCCGGTTCCGTTGCAAATGATTGAGCGAATTGAGGTGATTCAGGGTGGCGCGACGAATGCCCACGGTATTGGCGCGATGACGGGTGTAGTAAACATCGTTTTAAAATCTGCTCAGAAAAAGTTTAATGCAGGTTATGCGTTGACCACGGGGGAGCATAATTTATTGAATTCCAGTTTTTACGTAGGTAAGAAAATGGGTAAATGGGGGGTTCAGTTCGGCCAGCAATCGCAAAGGACGGCAGGATATATTCCCAATACAGATTTTGAAAGCAGTAAGCTTTTTGTCAATCTTGAACGCGAGTTTAAGTTGGGAAAAGAAAAAGGGCATATCTCCATCTTTTATGCGGAGAACCAGAAAGCCTTTGGTGCACAGAACTACTATTCGACCTCTTTCCCGGACCAATTCGAAGCTACTTCTACACGTGTTTTTGGATTCAAATTAGACGAAACGATAGGTCTGAATACCGATTTTCGTTTTAACATGAATTTCGTGACCGGTACAGACCGTTTTGAACTGTACCGCGAAACTGCAGGCCTAGGCGGGTTTGACGCGAGTAATATTGCCTACGATAAGCTTTCATCCGGTCGTTATTATCGCGCGGCAGATGGTGATACAGCTTTGGGATTTTATGAAGGTCCAAACTTTCATAAAACATTAGTTTTTAATCAGAATACTGTCGCAACACACCGCTGGAGTGTGGCGCACCAAAGTAGTTTAGGGTATAACCTGCGCTATGATGAGATTTATTCTAATGTGCTAGGCGGAGATTTTGGGGATGTCCACCTAGTACCGGGATGGGACGGTTACACTATGGATAAAGGCGCTTCTACTACGGACTTTTCATTTTTCGTAGAGCACAAATTCACTCGCGAGCGCTTTCAAGCTACGGCTGGGGCGATGTTAAACTACCACGATGGACCCACTGGCGATTCTTCATATTTTTTCGCCCCTTCATTGGACGTATTGTACCGTCTGACTAAAGACGCTTCTTTATACGCAACGGCGAACCGGTCCATGCGCTATCCTACTTATACCGATCTGTATTATAATCGCGGAGGTGCGCAAGGTTCGATAGATTTACTGCCGGAGTCGGCATGGAACTATGAACTGGGCTTCAAGCGCAAATCGGGTCAGGTCTACACTTCTGCGGCATTGTTTCATAGACGTTCGAAAGATTTGATTGATTGGGTAACTTATCCTGTTAATCCCGATACTGCCTATGCCTCAAACATTACTTCACTGGCCTTGACAGGTATCGAGGGTGGAATGCAGTACAATGCATCGAAGCGAAAAGCGCTTTTGCGTAATGCTGCCGTTCAAGCTGCTTTTATGCGTGGTGTTACGCCCGAGGTAGATTTCTCAAGTCTCTATGCGCTTGACTATTTACAAGCAAAAATTAATGCGCGTGCAACGCAGCGCTTAGGTCTTGGCTTTTTTCTGAATTACAGTATTACCTTACAAGATCGTGTAGGTACCTATATGAGCGTTGGGGGAGAAGAGGTGAATTATGATCCGTTTGCGCTGGTAGACCTCAAATTGTACTATGCGCCTGCCGGTGGGATTTTTAAACGCCAATTCCCTTTTCAGGCTTTCGTAAACATCAATAACGCATTGGATGCATCGTATTACGATCGCGGCAATGTCATTCAGCCCGGTCGATGGGTAAGTGTGGGGCTAGAATTCAGATTCCGCTAAAAATTTTTTCAAGGCCTAAAAAAAGCCGCCCCCTGGGCGGCTTTTTTTATTTCAACTTCTCATTGTTGTGATGTCTGTCGTGGTCGCGTTCGCGTTTGACGTTCATTTTTTTGTCGAAAGCGGCTTGTAGGTCTGTGCCGGTTTGGTTTGCCAAACAGAGCACTACAAAAAGCACATCGCTCAGTTCTTCTCCAAGGTCTTTCGCCTTGTCACTTTCCTTTTCACTTTGTTCCCCATAACGGCGTGCAATGATGCGCGCAACTTCACCTACTTCTTCAGTGAGTTGTGCCATGTTGGTCAGTTCATTGAAGTAACGAACGCCGTGGTTTGCAATCCACTCGTGGACTTCTTCTTGAAGTTTACCCAATGGCAAGTTGCTGTGGGTGTTAATAGGGTCGAGTGCCATACTATTCTCTATTTTTCGAATCGATCCAAATGGTAACAGGACCATCATTGATTAATTCAACTTTCATATCTGCCCCAAAGGTACCTGATTTAACCACTAGCCCGCTGTCCATCCAAAGTTGCTCCATGAAGTGTTCGTACATGGGTTCTGCATGGGACGGCCGGGATGCCTTGTAGTAGCTGGGACGGTTTCCTTTTTTTGTACTTGCGTGAAGTGTGAATTGGCTTATAACTAGGAATTCCCCTTCCATATCCATGATGCTATCGTTCATCACTCCTTCCGAATCGGGAAAGAGTCTCATTTTAGCAATTTTACTACTTAGCCAATTCGCATCCGCTTCTGTGTCCTCCGGTTCTACACCAAGGAAAATTAACACTCCGTTACCTATCGCATTCTGCACCTTGCCTTGAACGGTGACGCTCGCTCGTGTAACACGTTGCAATAGTGCGCGCATATTTACTTGCGATTGAAGGTAGGGTTCGGGAAGAGTATCACTTTTGAACCAAAGCGTTTATAAATCTCATCTACTTCAACACTTTTTGGATTACCCATTCCAGTATACGCTGTGGCCTCACCCAAACTGGTCGTCAACAATAACGCTAGACGGTCTTGCTGTGCATATTCAGAAAGTGTAATGTTGTTTGAATAACGTCCGTAACGAGCCTCACCGTCAATGATAGAGCCTTGTACGCTTATATTTTGCTTCATGAGTTGCTCCAGTATAATGCGACTGTCCATTTCAGAAGAAGTCAAAAGGACTTCTATTCCGTTTTTGATACAGTAGCGAAGAAACTCCATGGCCGTTGCATCAAACTCGTAGCGTGCAAATTCGAAAATTTCCTGCGGGCTAAATCCATCAAAAGGGTCTCTGTAAACCTCAAAATATTGGTACGTAGTGGCTTGAGGAAGGAGTAAAAACGAAGCGTCAATAAAAACGGCTTGATTCATTTTTCCGCTATTGATAATCCCTTCGAGACGGTCTTTGGCAAGACCAAACAGTTGACGGTGTAAGTATAATGCATCAGAACTTGCGGCAGACCATTCAAGCGCTGTATTGCGTGGCTTTTCTAGTTGCACGTCTTCAACAGGCTCGGTAGTCGTAGTTTTTGCCCCACCACAAGAGGAGAGACTCAAAATACTAATGCTCAGTACTGCGATAATGGGTAGTTTCATCGTGGTCGTTTAATTGGTTAATATAGCTTTCGTAACGCGTTGGCGCAATACGATTTTCATTTAATGCATCCTTCACTGCACATTGCGGTTCGTTTACATGCAAGCAATTGTGAAAGCGACAGGTTTTGCTAAGTGCGAAAATTTCCGGAAAGAAGTGACTAATTTCTTCCTTTTCCATATTCACGAGTCCGAAGCCTTTAATTCCCGGCGTATCAATAATATCACCGCCAAAGACGAGGCCATGCATTTCTGCATAGGTCGTAGTATGTTGACCTTTATTGTGGCTGCTGCTTACTGCCGCAGTTCGCAGTTGAAGCTGCGGCTCGATGGCATTGATTAAAGTGCTTTTACCAACCCCACTGTGTCCGCTAAGAAGAGTTGTTTTATCCTTTAAGAGTGCTTTCAGTTCTTCGAGTCCTAAGCCTTCGGTGGCAGAGGTTTCCATACAGCGATAACCTATAGACTGGTAAACGGCTTTGCGATACACCAATTCCTCTTGTAGCGCTTCGGTATAAACATCACATTTATTGAATACGATAACCACAGGGATGTTGTAGGCCTCCGCTGTGGCAAGGAATCGGTCCATAAATCCAGTGGACGTTGCCGGTTGGGCAAGCGTCGTCACTAGAAGGGCCTGATCCATATTTGCAGCTATAATATGTACCCGTTTGCTCAGGTTGACACTTTTTCGAATGATGTAATTTTTGCGCGTTTCAATTCCGCTAATGACGCCTAATTCTGGCGCCGTCTCTTCCTCTTCAAAGCGCACCTGATCACCTACTGCAAGTGGATTTGTACTTTTAATTCCTGCGATGCGAAGTTTGCCTTTGATGCGGCATTCATACAGTTGTCCGGTAGTATTTTCACGTACTACATACCAACTTCCTGTACTTTTTAGAACTACGCCAATCATCAATTAACGCTTGGAATACATGTCATCGTAATACTCCTGATACGTCCCTGAGGTTACGTTTTTCAACCATTTCGCATTACTAAGGTACCAGTCTATCGTGATGGATAGTCCTTCTTCAAAAGTCACACTAGGCGCCCAGCCCAATTCTTTGTTGATCTTAGTCGCATCTATAGCATACCTGCGGTCGTGTCCCGGACGGTCTTTCACATAGGTAATGAGCTTCTCGCTACTTCCTTTTTCACGGCCCAATTTCTCGTCCATCTGCGTGCACAGCACCTTGATCAGATCGATGTTGGTCCATTCATTAAACCCACCAATGTTGTAAGTCTCACCATTTTCACCTTCGTGGTACACCAGTTCAATGGCACGTGCGTGATCCACTACATACAACCAATCGCGCGTATACTGACCATCGCCGTATACCGGCAATGGCTTTTCTTCCACGATGTTATTGATGAAGAGTGGGATGAGTTTTTCAGGGAATTGGTTCTGGCCGTAGTTGTTCGAACAATTGGTCACCACATAAGGGATACCGTACGTCTCGCCATACGCACGGACGAAGTGGTCGGAAGATGCTTTGGACGCACTATATGGGCTGTTTGGGTCGTAGGCCGTGGTCTCTTCAAATAAGCCTTCTTTTCCCAATGTACCGTACACTTCATCGGTAGAGATGTGGTAAAAGCGCTTGCCTTCGAAATCTTTATGGATTCGTTTGAAGCTATTCAATAAGTTAACGGTGCCTAAGATATTTGTGCGAACGAACGCCAGTGGGTCTTCAATAGATCGGTCCACATGACTTTCCGCCGCTAAATGAATCACCCCTTCCGGCTGGTATTTGTCAAACAAGGCATCCACGGCTGCAGCATCTACGATATCCACACGCTCAAACACATAGTTCGGTGCATCCTCGATATCGCTTAAATTCTCTAGGTTCCCAGCATAGGTCAGCACGTCCATATTGATGATGCGGTATTCGCTGTACTTGTTTACAAACAAGCGAACGACGTGAGAGCCAATAAATCCGGCACCGCCGGTGATGATGATGTTCTTCATATTAGTTTTCTTGAGTCAACGACTGCTCAAAATTCCAAGCATCACGAAGCATATCTTCTAAGCTTTTTTCTGGGGTC
>PZPA01000037.1 GCA_003045825.1 Bacteroidota bacterium | reverse complement strand
ATAAGCCTTTAAGTATAAACCCCAGAGCATGAAAAAAGTATTGTTAGCGTTGCCGTTAGTCTTAGCGGCTTGTACAGCTCCAGAGCAAACCTCAGTTACAGACGCCTTTAATGTGAATTATCTAGATACGTCGGTCGCACCGTGTGAGGATTTCTTTCAGCACACTGCAGGCGGATGGATCGACGAAAACCCAATTCCAGAAACCGAAACCCGTTGGGGCAGGTTCAATGAGTTGATTGAAACCAACAAACACCGCCTAAAAACCATCCTCGAAGAAGTTAGTGCGGGAACGTATGAAAAAGGCACGGATGAACAGTTGATTGGTGACCTCTTCGCGAGTGCTATGGACAGCATTGCGCGTAACGAGGCAGGATTAACGCCATTAATGCCGTACCTCGAAGAAGTAAGTAGCGTGGCATCTCTAGAGGAGCTCTTTACATTGATGGGCAAGAATAAGTTCAATGGTATTGGTGCACCGCTTTCGATGTACGTAGGTACGGACGCGAAAAATTCCTCAGCACACGCCTTGTATGTTGGCCAGAGCGGAATAGGTCTACCGGACCGTGATTATTATTTACGAGAAGATAGTGCCAGTCTAGTGCTGCAACAGCAATACCGCGATCACATCGCGAAAGTTTCCGCACTTGTCGGCAAAGATTGGGACGTAGATGCCATCTATAATCTGGAAAAAGCCATGGCACAAGCCATGAAGAGCCGCGTGGAAATGCGTAACTCTGTAGCGCGTTACAATCCTATGACGCTTGAGCAGTGGCAGTCACTTGCTCCGAACATGCCTATCACGGCTTATGTAGATGCCGTCGGTGTGCGCGCAGATACGTTGATCAATTCTGCCCCAGAGTTCTTTAGCAGGTTCAATGAAGCTTGCGCGAAATCGGGCTTAGAAACTTGGAAACAGTACTACCAATGGCACGTCGCAGATGCCGCGGCGAATACGTTGAACGACGAATTTGAAACGCTGAATTTTGAGTTTTACAGTAAAATACTACGTGGAATTCCGAAAATGAATCCGCGTTGGAAGCGTGCACAGGGCGCTGTAGGTTCTTTAGGGGACCAATTGGGCCATCTGTATGCAGATCGTTACTTCCCGGAAGAAAGCAAATCACAGGTGGAAGCGATGGTGGAAGACCTGCGTTCCGCATTCCGCGATCGAATCAATGGTCTCACGTGGATGAGTGATACTACGAAAGAGAAAGCATTGGCGAAATTGGATGCTTTTACCTACAAAATTGGTTACCCAGACAAATGGGAAGACCTATCTGATCTCGACCTTTCGAGAGCGAGCTATTTTGAAAATGGCAAGGCGCTTTCTCAATACTTTACCGCGGACAATCTTTCGAAACTAGAGGAACCCGTTGACAAGGAAGAGTGGGGAATGGGCGCTCATATAGTGAACGCTTATTACAACCCGTTAAATAATGAGGTGGTGTTCCCAGCAGGAATCTTGCAACCGCCATTTTTCAATCCTGAAGCAGATGATGCCATCAACTATGGCGCTATTGGCGGAGTTATTGGACATGAGTTTTCCCATGGGTTTGACGATCAGGGCGCAAACTACGGAGCCGATGGAAACCTAGAAAACTGGTGGACTGCAGGCGACAAAAAGCGCTTTGATGAATTGACCACAAAATTGGCCGAACAATACGATGCATACGAAGTATTGCCAGGAGTGAACGTAAACGGTCGATTGACCTTGGGTGAGAACATCGCAGATTTGGGCGGTTTGACCTTAGCCTATCATGCGTATTTAAAGCACCGCGGTGATAATGAGGTGGCGCCCATTGATGGATTTACGGACAAGCAGCGCATCTTCTTGGGGTGGGCACAGGTTTGGCAAATGCACGGTCGCGAAGAATATTTGAAGAACCAAGTCGTTACTGATCCGCACAGTCCTGGTAAATTCAGGGTGAACGGACCTATGAGCAATATGCCTGAATTCGTAGAGGCCTTCGGTGGCGTGTGTACGAATAGCGGACTCGCTAAGGCAAAGGAGGATCAAATCATCATTTGGTAAACTGTGATATTAGTTCCGCTGCATTGATTTAAGCGGCCTTACTTTTGAAGTCAAATACAATCATTATGACAATTAACGAAGCAATCAATCACCCAGAAGCAACATTAATAGATGTGCGTACTCCAGGAGAAGTAGCTATGGAAACTGTTCCAGGCGCTGTAAATATTCCCTTAGACGAAGTACCTACCCGCTGGGAAGAGTTTGAATCAATGAGCCGTCCCCTTGTGTTATTCTGTCGTTCAGGAAACCGTTCGGGACAAGCACTTATGTTCTTAGCTTCTAAGGGTATAGAGGATGGAATGAATGGCGGCGGTGCATCTGACGTTATGATTCATAAAATGTAATGAACATGAGCGCTAGATCGGTACCCATGACTTTAGTCGCCCTGCTCTTTTGGGGAGGGGCTGTGAGCTGTCAATCGAAGCCAGAGACAGCTGCGCCAGCCGTTCAGTCGGAAGGTGTAGTGAACGCTGATGTGAATGTAGCTGCTTTTGCGGCGCTCATAGATACGGCGGAAACAGGTCTATTGCTTGATGTTCGTACGGACAGAGAGTTTGCTATGGGTCATATTCGCGGGGCTGCACAAATTGACTTTTACCGCGACGATTTTCAAGCGGAATTAGCTAAACTAGACCCGAATGTGCCGGTCTATGTGTATTGCAGAAGCGGAAATCGCTCCGGGCAAGCGGCAAAAATGATGAAGTCCATGGGGTTCAAAACGGTATATAATCTAGAGGGTGGAATGGGCGCTTGGGCCCGCAAACAACCCATCGAGAAATAACCAAACTATGGCGAGCTTTAAAGAAATTGTCGGCAGTTCGAAGCCAACCTTAATTGACTTTTTTGCGGAATGGTGCGGTCCATGTAAGATGATGGCACCTATTCTCAAAGAGCTTGCAGATGAAATGGGAGATTCGGTCACGATTTTAAAGGTTGATGTGGATAAAAACCAGCAATTGGCTGAAGCCTTGCGTATTCAAGGTGTTCCTACGTTGACTTTGTTTCAGTCCGGAGAAATGATTTGGCGACAAAGCGGTGTTTTGCCTGCATACCAATTGGCCCAAATCATTCGCGAGAAGGCATCTATACAGGCGTAGTGAGAGCAACACACGGAATTCTGCCTGCGCTAGTAGCTGTTTTTATGCTCACCTCGTGTGGGTTGAGTTTGTCACTGCAAGAAGAAGTTACCGCGGCTCCAGATTATACGTCGCTTGAATCCTGGGCAAGTCATCCGGAATTTGCAGATTATTCTGATAGTTCAATAGCCAATCAACAAGCGAACCAATTCGGTGTTCCCGTATTTTTCGTCTACCCAACGGTTCATTTTCCGGAAAAAGGTGGAAGTTGGAGTGCCGATATTTCAGACCCCGAGTACCAAGCGTCTGTAATCACGCCTATTAAATATCAGGCGCCCGCTTTCAATGTGGCAGGGCCAGTTTTTACGCCGTATTACCGTCAAGCCGCCTATCAAGTTTATAATGTAGCCCCAAATCCGACGACGGCACGTGCTTACCACATCGCGTATGAAGATGTTAAAGCGGCTTTTGATCAATTTTTAGTGGAAATCGGTCCAGGTACTCCATTTTTATTGGCAGGACACAGTCAGGGTGCAGATCACCTCGAGCATTTAATCAACAGTCACTTAACTTCAGCACATCTGGACCGATTAGTTGTAGCCTATTTAGTAGGTATGCCAATTGACCAATGCAAAATTGCTATACCTATTTGTAGGGACGAAACCCAGACCGGCTGTTTTTGTTCATGGCGAACCTATGCTGAGGGTGCAACGGTTAAAAATAAATTAGATGAAAATTGTATTGGGGTGACCAATCCTATTTTATGGAATACGAGCAAAGAACCAGCCGAATCCAATCAAAATTTAGGCGCCTTCGTGCGCTATGGCGAACCACTTATTTCTGGCATCACAGGTGCGCGTATCGAGAATGGGGTGGTCTATGCTCAACGACCGCACTTTCCAGGAAGCTGGTTGATCAGAACGAAGAACTATCACAGGGGTGATATCAATCTATATTTCGCTTCTATTCAGGAGAATTTACGTCGTCGACTTTTACTGTATCTGCGGGAACATCCTGAGGCAGTTCAATAGGGTACCAAGGCACCTGGGTTTTGACAACAAACGCATCAGGATAAAGAAGCCTCCATTCCACTAAAGCTCGCTGAGCGCTGCCTATATCAGGGAATGAACCTATTTGTATTTTAAAGTTGGGTGCGAGGTAAACCAAGCGAACGGCGTCGAATTTCCCTCTGGCAATTATTTCACCTTTTAATTTGTTTGCACCCGCCCGATTTCCACTGAAAAGCTGAATGGTGTAGCCTTCAAAAAATTCACCTTGTTCCTCCATGATATAATGCGCGTAGGCACTATCTAAATCAAGGGGAATATCAAGCGTATCGTTCATGCGTGACTCTGCCATTTTTGCACTAGAAACTAGTGGCATTGCATTGATAATTAACAGGATAAGAAACAACTTTCGGAGCATAGTAGCGAGCCTTATATTTTTCAAAAGTACGGTTGCGCGGTCCCAAACAGGCGAATGGTAATCATCAACCTTTAATTTAGAACGAATTTAAATTATAATTTCCCTTGAATTACAACCTTTTTGTGGCCTCTGCACATTATTTTTGCGCGACACTGAATAGCTATATATAGGCCTCATATGTACACTACCTCAAAATTCAGAAAATTAAGTACCCTATTGGCGGTGTTTATTTTCTTATTCTCTGCCTCAACCCTGCAAGCCTTCGAGGGCGATGCCAAGAACGGGAAGAAGCTCTTCAAATCAAATTGTGCAAGCTGTCACAAGTTAGACAAGAAACTTGTAGGTCCTGCTTTGACGGGAGTTACAGACAAGTATTCTGAAGAGTGGTTGAAAAAATGGATTCGTAACAACGCAGAACTACGTGCTTCAGGAGATGAAGATGCTATTGCAATCTTCGAAGAGTACAATGGCTCTGTAATGAGTGCATTTCCAACCTTAAGCGATCAAGACATTTTTGACATTCTTCAATACACCATTGAGGGCGATGTTAAACAAGTTCCTCCAGGCGGCGATCTTACCGGCGTAACAACTGTGGTGGTTGAATCGAAGGATTACAGCAAGCAAATCACCTTAGGTTTAGGATTGCTTTTGTTTGTCATGGTGATGCTTCTAGCTCGCATGAAGAATACACTTCGTCTTGTTCAAGGCGAGGATCCCGTATCCATTCTCGATGAGGCGGGTTGGTTCTGGGGCCGTTTGATCAACAACAAGGGTTTTGTTACTGTCGCTACGATTGTAGTAACCGTGTTGTTCCTTAACCAAGCCTATTGGTGGATGAGTGGTATCGGCGTAGAGCAGAACTACCAGCCTGAACAACCCATTGCCTTCTCTCACGCGCTTCATGCTGGCGAGAATCAAGTTGATTGTAACTACTGCCACAGTTCAGCGCGTCATTCAAAGCATTCGGGTATTCCTTCTGCGAACGTATGTATGAATTGTCACATGTACGTTGATGGTTCGGAAATTACCGATGCGTCAGGGAACTTAAAATACGATGGTGAAAGTTCACCAGAAATCGCGAAAATCTATGCGGCTATTGGCTGGGATGGTGAAAATCGCGAATACATTGAAGATTATGAAGAGCGACCCATCAAATGGGTGCGTATTCACAACCTGCCGGATCTTGTCTACTTTAATCACAGCCAGCACGTAAATGTTGGGAAACTAGAGTGCCAAGAATGTCACGGCCCGGTGGAGACGATGGAAGAAATGTACCAGTACTCAGAATTGACGATGGGTTGGTGTATCAATTGTCACCGCGAGACGGAGGTTCAGTTTGAGAAGAACGGTTACTACCAAGACTTCCACGAAGAATTAACAGAAAAGTACCACGGCGAAAAAATCACTGCAGCAAAAATCGGTGGTTTAGAGTGTGGTAAGTGTCACTACTAATAGAAGCACAGCAATGACTGAGAACAACAAATATTGGAGAGGAATTGAGGATCAATCCAATCCTGAACTATCAGAAAAGCTCGCGCAAAACGAATTCTCTAATGAGATTTCGCAGGCGGACTTCTTAGGTAATGACGAGCTTGCTGAAAGCAGCACGTCCCGTCGTGACTTTTTGAAATTCATGGGTTTCTCAACAGCAGCAGCAACGCTCGCAGCTTGTGAGGCGCCAATCGTAGAAAGTATTCCTTACGTGGTTAAGCCTGATAGCTTAACGCCAGGTATTGCGAACTACTATGCCTCGTCATTTTACGACGGATACGATTTCGCCTCTGTTTTGGTGAAAACTCGCGAAGGCCGCCCGATCAAAATTGAACCGAACAACGATGCCATCTTTAACGGTGCGACAAACGCGCGCGTTCAGGCATCTGTTTTGAGCTTATATGATGGTGCTCGCATGCACAGTCCTATGATGGATGGGGCAGCCACTTCTTGGAAGGAAGCCATCACTAAAGCACAGTCTTTACTGACAGAAAATAGTGTACTACTAACGAGAACGGTAATTTCTCCAGCATTAAAGAGTGCTATTGCGAAACTGGGATTACGTCATGTTAGTGTTGATGCAGTAAGCCAAAGCAATAGAGCCGATGTTTACGAAGCGCTAACGGGTGTTCGTGGTTTGCCTACAGTTGAATTGGCTAAGGCACGTCTTGTTTTTGCAGTAGGCGCTGATTTCTTAGGAGATTGGGGCGGTGAAAATTTAAACAGCGCTTATGCCGCTGCTCGTAAGCCGGGTAGTGATATGTTGCGCCACATTCAAGCAGAGTCTGGATTGTCTTTATCTGGCGCAAATGCAGATGTACGAATTAAAGCAAAAGTGAGCGAATACGAATCAGTATTGGCTCATGTATATAATAAGGTCGCTAATGCAGTAGGAGTTGCTACAGTATCTGCTCCAGCATTGCGTGAAGACATCAAGCTTTCAGTAGAAGGTGTCGCGAATGAATTAATTGCCGCGGGTTCTGGTTCATTAGTATTGAACGGTTTGAATTCAGCAACAGCTGAGAAATTGGCCGCAAAGACAAATGAATTATTAGCTTCTGAAGCGTTTAACACTTCAAGGTTAGATTTCACTGCATCAGGTTCTGATACCGATTTTGCAGCGTTACTTGAAGATATCAAATCGGGTGACGTAACGAGCGTGGTAACCTTAGATACGAATGTGCTGCACTTCAGTTCAGCAATGGCGTCTTTGGCAGAAAAAGTAAGCTTGGTTAGTATTGCAGATCGATTGGACGAAACAGCTTCTAAAGCTGCAGTTGCATTACCAATGAGCCACTATCTAGAGGCTTGGACAGATGCAATACCAGTAGACGGTGTATACGCAGTAGGTCAACCGACCATTAGCCCACTTTTCGACAGCAAGAGTGCAGTTGAAATTGTAAATGGTTTGGCCGGAGGCTCTGAAAACGCTATTGATTTGATCAAAGCAAGCGCTTCAACTACTGGAAATGCCAAAGCTTGGAATGCATTGTTGCACGACGGTTTTGCTACAACGGATAAAATGGTGGAGATGCTTTATGAAGTTGCTCCTTCGGTAGATCTTTCCGACGTTAAGGTAAGTGCGCCATTAAAAGGATTAGAATTCTACACGTATACCAAAGCAGGTATGGGTGCTGGATCAAATGCGAATAACCCATGGACGTACGAATTACCTGATCCGGTAACTCGTTTGTCGTGGGACAACTACGTGGTGATGAGCGCAGCTGATGCAGTCGCCTATGGAGTAGAGGTAAAAGCGCAATCCAACGGTTCAATGAATGGTAATACCATCAACATTACTGTAGATGGCACAACACTTGAAAATGTACCGGTTTGGATTCAGCCCGGTCAGACGCAAGGTAGTATTGGTCTTGCCGTAGGTTTTGGTAGAACGGAAGCGGGTAAAGTTGGTAACAATGTCGGTGTGAATGCAAATTCACTTCTGGCGCCAGCAGTAAGTTACGCGGAGGCTACAGTAGTTGCTACTGAAGTTGAGCACGGTTTCGCTTCGGTCCAATTGGCCCACACCATGATGGGACGTAAGATTGTGAATGAAATCAACTTACCTACGTTCTTATCTGGTAATGCGAAAGAATGGAATGAAAAGCCAACTTTTGAATCTTACAAAGGCCCACTTACTTCTTTTGAGGCGAATTTGTGGGACGATCAAGATCACGAAACTTCGCACATGTGGAACATGTCTATTGACTTGAACTCATGTACAGGTTGTGGTGCTTGTGTCGTTGCCTGTTCACTGGAAAACAACGTTCCTGTGGTGGGTAAGGATGAAGTACGTCGTCACCGTGATATGCACTGGTTGCGTATCGACCGCTACTACTCTTCTGATATGACCAAAGAGGTTGCAGAGGAAGAAGGTGTAGGCGCGATCGAGAAATACGCGAAAATGGAAGTTCCTTCTGAGAGTCCATCAGTAGTATTCCAGCCGGTAATGTGCCAGCATTGTAATCACGCACCTTGTGAGACAGTTTGTCCTGTAGGTGCAACGGTACACTCACGTGAGGGATTGAACCATATGGCTTACAACAGATGTATTGGAACACGTTACTGTGCGAACAACTGTCCTTATAAAGTACGTCGTTTCAACTGGTTTAACTATCAGGTGAACGACAAATTTACAGACGTGAACCCGTCACAAGACGACTACGGTAGAATGGTATTGAACCCGGACGTAACGGTTCGTGCTCGTGGTGTCATTGAAAAGTGTTCATTGTGTATTCAGCGTATCCAATTGGGTAAGCTAGAAGCAAAGAAAGACGGAAGACAATTAACCGACGGTGAATTCACTACAGCTTGTGCTCAGGCTTGTGGATCTGGAGCCATTGTTTTCGGAGATGTAAATAACCCTAAGAGTGAAGTAAGTCACCTCAAGCAAGAGGAACGCGCTTACCACCTTCTTGAGGAAGTAGGCACACAGCCTAGCATCTTCTACCAGACTAAAGTTAGAAACAGAGCCTAATAAATTAAGAAAGCGACATGCATTACGAATCGCCTGTTAGAAATCCGCTTATCCTCGGTGACAAGTCTTATTCAGACATCACGAACGATATAGCTAAACCGGTAGAGTCCAAAGCACCACGTTCATGGTGGATTGCCTTCTCTATCGCATTTGTCATGTTCCTTTGGGGTGTAGGATGTATCCTATATACCATCGGCACCGGTATTGGTGTTTGGGGACTGAACAAGACCATTGATTGGGCTTGGGATATTACCAACTTTGTATGGTGGGTAGGTATCGGTCACGCAGGGACATTGATTTCTGCAGTACTCTTACTCTTCCGTCAAAAATGGAGAATGGCCATCAACCGCTCTGCGGAAGCGATGACCATCTTCTCTGTAATCCAGGCGGGTTTATTCCCGTTGATTCACATGGGTCGTATCTGGATGGCGTATTGGGTAATGCCAATTCCAAACCAGTACGGTACGCTATGGGTCAACTTCAACTCGCCTCTTTTATGGGACGTGTTCGCGATTTCTACCTATCTAACAGTAAGTACTGTATTCTGGTATGTAGGTTTGATACCGGATTTCGCAATGATTCGCGACCGTGCAATCAACCCTATCCAAAAGCACATTTATAAACTACTCTCATTTGGTTGGGGTGGTAAAGCAAAGCATTGGCAACGTTTTGAAGAGGTATCTCTTGTGTTGGCTGGTCTTGCAACTCCGCTTGTATTGTCAGTACACACGATCGTATCGATGGACTTTGCTACTTCAGTAATTCCTGGATGGCACACGACCATCTTCCCACCGTATTTCGTAGCAGGTGCAATTTTCTCAGGTTTTGCCATGGTACAGACACTTCTTTTGATCGTACGTAAAATCTTCAAAATGGAGGATTACATCAACATAGAGCACATCGAGATGATGAATATCGTTATCATGGTTACAGGTTCTATTGTGGGTGTGGCTTACATCACAGAGCTCTTCATCGCTTGGTATTCAGGTGTCGAATATGAGCAATATGCCTTCTTGAATAGGGCTACTGGACCTTACTGGTGGGCGTATTGGGCAATGATGTCGTGTAACGTATTCTCTCCTCAGTTCATGTGGTCGAAGAAATTAAGAACCAATCTCGTATTCACCTTTATCATTTCCATCGTTGTGAATATTGGTATGTGGTTCGAGCGTTTCGTGATTATTGTTACCTCATTACATAGAGATTACTTGCCATCATCTTGGTCAATGTTCTCTCCTACGTTTGTTGACATTGGTATTTTCGTAGGAACCATCGGTTTCTTCTTTGTCTTGTTCCTTTTGTACGCTAGAACGTTCCCTGTAATTGCACAGGCAGAATTAAAGACGATTCTAAAATCTTCTGGCGAAAACTTTAAAAAACACCACGACGAACATGGGGCACACTAAACATAATCCTATCGTACGCGCACTATTTAACGACGACGATGTCGTTTTAGATGCGGTTAAAGATCTCCGTGCAAACGGTTTTAGCGTCAGCGAAGTGTACTCACCATTCCCAATTCACGGTTTGGATGAAGCTTTAGGCCTAAAAAGAACGCGTTTGAGTACAGCGGCATTTTTCTACGGCTTAATCGGTTTGTCTTTTGCTTCTTGGTTGACGTATTACACAATGATAGCCGATTGGCCACAAAATATTGGTGGTAAACCAAACGCATATTGGTTTATAAACATGCCCTCGTTTGTGCCTATTATGTTCGAATTGACGGTATTCTTTGCTGCACACTTGATGTGTTGGTCCTATTTCGCTGTAAACGGATTATATCCGGGCGCCAAAGCACAAAATCCTGATCCTCGTACGACTGACGATCACTTCTTAATGGAAGTTGAGTTGGAAGGCGACGAGGCTGCTTTAACTGCAAAACTTCAGGAATTGGGTGCATTGGAAATTTCAAAATTAGAAGACTAATAATGAAGCGTTTATCTACACTACTACTCTTAGCTTCAGCTGCGTTTTTAGCAAGCTGTAATGCTGATAAGACGACCCCTGGATATACGTACATGGACGATATGTACACCAGTCCTTCATTAGAGACTTACGAGCCTGCGTACCAGTTCGCAAATGGATTGAGTGCTCAGCTCCCAGTGGAAGGAACAGTACCGCGTGGCTACCATCCTTACGAATACAGTAACACAAATGAAGGTTACGATGCTGCTAAAGCTGGGTTATTGATGCCCGAGTCTTTTCTTTCTGAGGATGTATTGAAAGAAGGAAAGGAGTTGTACACCACTTTCTGCGTGAATTGCCACGGCGAAAAGGGCGACGGTAATGGAAATTTGGTGCAGCAGGAAAAAATCCTTGGTGTACCAGCATACAAAGACCGCGACATCACACCTGGTTCTATGTACCATGTGATCATGCACGGTAAAGGAATTATGGGATCGCACGCATCCCAGTTGACGTATGACGAGCGTTGGAAGATTGTTCGTTACGTTGTGAAGCTTAGAGAAGATCAAGAATAAAAACCGCTGAAGAGAATGTTTGAGTTTAGTTCAAAAACAAAACAGTTGGCAATCGCACTTACGGTAGTAGGTGCTATCCTTTGGATCGTTGGATTTGCCTTGAATGGATCTTCTTCTAACGAAGCGGATCATGGGCACAGCAGTCATGCTACTGAGCACCACGCTGATGCAAGTCATGATGACCACGCTGATGCAGGCCACGATGACCACGCTGATGCAGGTCACGATGACCACGCTGATGCATCGCACGATGATCATGGCCATGCAGGTAACGATGATTACCCAGGTGAAGCACATGCCGCAATGATTGAGTCTGCACTGGAACACGATGCGCATGCAGCACATGAGGCGCATCAAATTGCGAATCGTCCTTGGAGTGCATTGTATGTGGCAGCTATCTTCTTCCTTGGTTTAGGATTGGGTCAGTTGTTCTTCTTGGGTATTCAATATGTGGCGCAGGCTGGATGGTCAGCAGGATTGTTAAGAGTCATGGAAGCACAGGCATTTGCCATCGTGATTCCATTGATTGTAATCTTAATCATTTCGTTTCTTGGATTTGGACATGTTCATCATATGTTCCACTGGATGGTAGAAGGTATCGATGTACAAGGACACCCAAATTATGATGCAATTATAGCCGAAAAGACAGGCTTCTTAAGCCCTTTATTTTTTAGTATACGCGCCATAGTCTACACTGTAGGTTGGATCTGGGCCGCAAAAATGCTTCGTAAAAATTCATTGTTGTCCGATTCTGGTGACGGTGTAGCGATGTGGAAGAAAAACCGCGGAGTCGCTGCAGCCTTTACAGTATTCTATGCAGTTACTTCTTCAACTTCTGCTTGGGATTTCATCATGAGCATTGATACGCACTGGTTCTCAACCCTCTTTGGTTGGTACACATTTGCGGGAATGTTCGTTAGCTCTTTCGCTGCATTAATTCTTATTACGCTCTATCTCAAGGGCAAAGGACACATGGAGTGGATTAATGAGAACCACATGCATGATCTAGGTAAGTTCATGTTCGCATTCTCGGTATTCTGGACCTACTTATGGTTCTCTCAGTTTATGTTGATCTGGTATGCGGATATCCCGGAAGAGGTTACGTACTACATGCAACGTTTTGATCAATATAAAGTGCCTTTCTTCACCATGCTTACGTTGAACTTCTTACTGCCAGTTTTGGCTGTATTAAGCCGTCCTGCTAAGCGGGTTCCAGGAACAGTAGTTATGGCAGCATTCTTCGTGCTTGTTGGACACTACATGGATCACTATGTAATGATAATGCCAGGAACGGTAGGCGATCATTACGGATTCGGTTTACTAGAGTTGGGTGCTATCTTATTCTTCACAGGATTGTTTATTATCGTTGTTCTGAGCAGTCTAGCGAAGGCACCTTTATTACACAAGAATCACCCAATGATAACGGAGTCAAAGTACTTCCAACAATAATTCGAAAAAGAGACTTAGATAATGAATACAGTTTCCATCATCGTATTAATCGTACTCGCCGTCCTGACTATTGTTCAGGTGATGCGCATCTCTGAGATTTCCTCATCTATTCAAGGTGGTAAGGATAATCAGGTCAGCGAAAAAGATAATGACACACAGGGTAAGCTACTCTTATTAGTAGGGATGGGCTTTGTTATTAGTGTGTTGGTTATGTATTGGGCTTGGGGCTACCATAGTCTCCCTGCACCTTCATCGGAGCACGGATCAGAAATTGATGGTTTGTGGAACTTGAGCATGCTCATTATTAATGTTGTGTTCTTTATCGTTCAGCCCATTCTATTTTACTTCGGATATAAATACAGAGGAAAAAAAGGCACTAAAGCTGTGTATTACGAGCACAACAATAAGCTAGAGCTTTTTTGGACTGTTGTTCCAGCGCTCTTCCTTGCAGTTCTTATCATTTGGGGTCTTAATGTATGGAGTGGATTAATGATGCCCGAAAATGAAGAAGAACCTATAGTTATTGAACTTTACGCTCAACAATTTAATTGGACCGCGCGTTATAGTGGAGGAGATAACCAATTAGGTTATGCAACAGTGCATGAAATAGCCGGCGCTAATATCGTTGGTGTGGATACGAAAGATGCTTACTCTTCGGATGATATCATTACGAAAGAGTTGCACTTGCCGGTTGGAAAGCCAATTAAATTTGAATTCCGATCACAAGATGTCATTCACTCTGCATTTTTCCCGCATTTTAGGGCGCAAATGAACTGTGTACCGGGTTCAAAAACCTATTTCCAGTTCACACCCACCAAAACCACCGCTGAAATCCGCCAAGATAAAGACGTGAAAAATCACGTTGCTGAAGTGAATGAAATTCGCTTGGCAAAAGGTGAAGACGTCTGGGAGTTTAACTACGTATTGTTGTGTAACAAAATCTGTGGTGCAGCTCATTACAACATGCAAATGGAAATCATCGTTGAAACAGAAGATGAATTCAATGCATGGATCAAGGAACAAAAAACGGTCGCTGAGACTTTGTAATTAAGACGTAATTAAAAAAGCTATGTCAACTACTTCGACAAAAAACGAGCACTTTCAGGATCATTTGATGGAGCACCATCATAAGGAGAATTTCTTCACGAAGTACATCTTTACGATGGACCATAAAATGATTGGTAAGCAGTTTTTGATTACCGGTATGATCATGGGAATTGTGGGTGTTATGATGTCCATGCTCTTCCGATTAGAACTCGCTTATCCAGAACAGAGTTTCCCCATATTAGAATTCTTCTTGGGTAAATGGGCACCAGATGGTGTGATGGATCCTAATATGTATTTAGCACTGGTTACCATTCATGGTACCATCATGGTATTCTTTGTCCTAACGGCAGGTCTTTCAGGTACATTTTCCAATCTACTTATCCCATTGCAGATTGGTGCACGTGATATGGCTTCAGGTTTCATGAATGCACTTTCGTACTGGTTCTTCTTCTTGAGTTCAGTCGTCATGATCGCTTCATTATTTGTTGAGTCAGGACCTGCTTCAGGCGGTTGGACGGTTTATCCTCCTTTATCTGCGTTGCCTCAGGCCATGCCAGGTTCTGGAACGGGTATGACGCTCTGGTTGATTTCTATGACATTCTTTATCGTTGGTTCTTTGTTGGGATCGCTTAATTACATCGTTACGGTGATAAATATGCGTACTAAAGGGATGAGCATGACAAGATTGCCTTTAACCATATGGGCATTCTTCGTAACGGCGGTATTGGGTGTGCTTTCCTTCCCCGTATTATTGAGTGCAGCATTATTGCTAATGATGGACCGTTTGATCGGTACCTCTTTTTACTTAAGTGATATTTTCATTGGTGGCGAGGTATTAAGCTATAGCGGTGGTTCACCAGTATTGTACCAGCATTTGTTCTGGTTCTTAGGGCACCCAGAGGTGTATATTATCTTATTACCAGCGCTAGGTATTTCATCAGAGGTTATAGCTACCAATTCACGTAAGCCAATCTTTGGCTACCGCGCGATGGTTGGTTCAATTTTAGCCATTGCATTCTTAAGCTTTATCGTTTGGGGTCACCACATGTTTGTGACTGGGATGAACCCATTCCTTGGTTCTGTATTTACGTTTACTACGTTGTTGATCGCCATTCCTTCTGCGGTAAAGGCGTTTAATTATATCACAACCTTGTGGAAAGGAAATATCCAGTATACACCTGCGATGTTATTTTCAATAGGTCTTGTAAGTACTTTCGTAACGGGAGGTTTAACTGGGGTTATTCTTGGTGATTCAGCGTTAGATATAAACGTTCACGATACCTACTTCGTAGTTGCGCACTTCCACATTGTAATGGGGCTCAGCGCCATCTTTGGTATGTTCGCTGGGGTATACCACTGGTTCCCCAAGATGTACGGCCGCATGATGAACAAATCTATGGGCTACGCGCACTTCTGGTTGACGTTTATTACGGCGTACGGAGTATTCTTCCCCATGCACTTCCTAGGTATGGCAGGATTACCACGTCGTTACTACAGCAATACGGCATTCCCAATGTTCGATAATTTGGCGGACATTAATGTTTTGATCACATACTTCGCGATTATTGGAGGTATTGCCCAATTGATCTTTATTTTCAACTTCTTCTACAGCATTTGGAGAGGTCCTAAAGCTTCGCAAAACCCGTGGCGAGCCAACTCATTAGAATGGACAACCCCTGTAGAGCACCTGCACGGCAACTGGCCAGGTGATGTGCCGATAGTTTACCGTTGGGCTTACGATTATTCTAAGCCAGGGTACGATGAAGACTTTGTGCCACAGAACGTGCCACTTGCAGAAGGTGAAGAGAGCGGTCACTAGGCCATTCGAGCTTTTTTAAAATTCAAATCCCCTTGCCTTTAGGTAAGGGGATTTTTTGTGGTATTTTGTAGAACCTATGAACGAGCATCTAGACCCTACGGGTGAAAATTTTTCGAATACGGAGCGCGATATTGAACGCAAGCTCCGCCCGTTATCCTTTGACGATTTTACGGGACAGGCTTCCGTGTTAGAAAACTTAAAGATTTTCGTTGAGGCGGCTAAGATGCGTGATGAGGCCATGGATCATGTATTACTTCATGGTCCTCCAGGACTGGGTAAAACTACATTGAGCCATATTATCGCAAACGAGCTTGGCGTTGGAATAAAAATTACTTCGGGACCGGTGCTTGATAAGCCTTCTGATTTGGCGGGTCTACTTACAAACCTTCAAGAGAACGATGTCCTGTTCATAGATGAAATCCACCGTCTATCGCCTGTAATTGAGGAATACCTCTACAGTGCTATGGAGGATTTTAAAATAGATATCATGATTGATTCTGGGCCAAGCGCTAGGAGCGTTCAGATTGCCTTGAATCCATTTACATTGGTCGGTGCGACTACGCGTTCGGGCTTACTTACCGCGCCGCTTAGAGCACGTTTTGGCATCAATGCACGGTTAGAATATTATGACGTTGAACTACTCACAACCATTGTAGATCGAAGTGCAGAAATCTTGGATGTGAAGACAGAATATGAGGCAGCCATTCGTATTGCAAGCCGTTCGCGTGGAACTCCTCGTATTGCGAATGCCTTATTGCGTAGGGTACGAGATTTTGCCATGGTGAAAGGAAACGGGTCCATCGATGTCGCTATAGCCGAATATGGCTTGAATGCTTTAAACGTTGACAGTCGTGGCCTCGATGAGATGGATAATAAAATCATTTCCGTACTCATCGATAACTTTGCTGGTGGCCCTGTCGGTTTGAGTACTTTGAGCACAGCCATAGGTGAGCAGGCGGAAACCATAGAAGAGGTATACGAACCGTTTTTGATTAAAGAGGGTTTTATTCTTCGAACGCCACGTGGTCGCATGGTTACAGAAAAGGCCTATCAACATTTAGGCAAAGCCCGTAAAGATTCCGGTGAAACAGGTACCCTTTTTTAATGACTCCAGAAGTAGCTTCAAGGATAATCAAGCGACTTGCGAAGGAACAAGGGTTTTTCGCTTGCGGTATATCAAAGGCTGATTTTCTAGAAGAAGAAGCAACCGGTTTAGAGCGATGGCTTAAAGCCGGTTTTCACGGGGATATGTCTTGGATGGAAAACCATTTCGATGCCCGATTAGACCCACGTAAATTGATGCCTGGGGCTAAATCGGTGGTAAGTGTACTCCTCAACTACTATCCTGCCCAAGAACAAAACGTGGGTGTGCCAAAGATTTCGAAATATGCCTACGGTCGAGACTACCACAAGGTGATTCGCGGTAAACTCAAGCGCATGCTGGAGGGGATTAGAGCCGAAGTAGGGGAGGTCGAAGGCCGGGGATTTGTGGATAGTGCACCCGTGATGGACAGGGCTTGGGCACGTAGAAGCGGCCTGGGATGGATAGGGAAGCACAGTCTGTTGCTTAGCAAGAAGGAGGGGAGTTTCTTTTTTATTGGAGAGTTGATACTCGATTTAGAATTGACCCCTGATGGACAGAGCACGGACCATTGCGGAACATGTACCGCTTGTATTGATGCTTGCCCTACACAAGCCATAGTTGCGCCAACGGTTGTGGATAGCAATAAATGCATCAGTTACCTCACCATAGAGTACAAAAAAGCGCTGCCAACGGCCTATCAAGATAAAATGGAGGAATGGGTATACGGCTGTGACGTTTGCCAAGATGTGTGCCCATGGAATAGGTTCTCTAAACCAACTGAAGAACCGGATTTTCAGCTAAGAGAAGCTGTGGCGACCAAAGGTTGGGAAGAATGGGAAGAGGTCACGCACGAACTCTGGGATGAAATAATGAAAGGTTCGGCCATACGCAGAACAGGCTACGAAGGATTCAAACGCAACCTAAAATTTTCTAAAAAGTCCTAGTTGATCGGTACTTCAATCGTCTGAAGGATGCGGTAATTTGTTGGGTTGAAGACGTAAACGACAGCAGCGGTATTTGCTTTGATCCAGCTGGTATTCCAGGTAGCAGTGAAACTTTCAGATAATTCATCGCCAGGAATCATCGGGGAAACACCAAAACTAGTCCCCCAGGTATCTGTAACGAAATCCCGAAGAACATTCATGTGCACGTAATTGCTGTCTCTTGTGTCATCATCCATGAGCTGTGGGCTGACGATATTACTTTCTTTAATTAACACAACAATGGACAGATCATGAAGCAGTGGAGTCTGAGGGAATCCTTCTGCAGTAACTTCTAAAATAGTATCGTTTACAACAGTCGCTGAAGCCTCGAGCGAGATTCGTAGCGTAGAGTCTAAAGCTTCCGAGCTTAATGTTGGCCAGTTCGTATATGGGGACCAGTGTCCATTACCTGACGCGCTCCAGTTCTCGCGATTCACCATGCCAACGGGAAGAAAGTTGGTTCCAAAAAAATTCTGAATGGTTTTTCCTTCAGGGGTAGTAAAATCTGTTGGGTAATCCGCATTTGTATTGGTGAAGTTTCCTGGTCCTGCGTGTATTGCAAGTCCAATGATTCTCGAGCCATAGGCATCTACTAACGCTTCAATAGCCTTCGAAGCTTTGGGACAATTTTTACAGCGATGGCCTGTAAAATCTTCGATGAGCACATTGCGTTGCTGCTGCGTACTGGTCGTATCCTGAATATTTCCTTTGAACGGTTGGTCAATAACATCGCACGAAGGCGTCATGAAGAGCAAAGTGAAAATACCGAGTGAAAGTAGGAATTGCTTCATGGTTTAGAAACTTGTAGTTAGGGAGAAACTCACACCATTTGATGGAGGAACAACGCGACACACGCCGCCTACACAGAAAATACCTCGCTGTTGGCGTCCGTAGGAAAGTTGGAATCTGCTGGTGCCTTCGGTGTAGACCACACTTGCTAGCGGATAGTGGAGCTTTTGATCAGGAT
>PZPA01000036.1 GCA_003045825.1 Bacteroidota bacterium | reverse complement strand
GATTACAATTGGCAATAAATCGGGCCGCTTTATCGGCACTGTCGGAATAAATGACGCCACCAAATTGCATTTCACCCTTCGCGTTTTTCACAATGGCTCTATTGTTGGCAACAATTCCTACTGCCCATCCGTCTATTCTAGCATACCCACATAGAATAGTCTGTCCGTAAGTCTCCTTGTACGGCTGCCAACTCTCTTTATCGACAATACATTCAATAATCCGAAGGCTTTCAAAGGGTTTCCCATCTCTAGGCACAAAGCCGTAAATAGCAGAGGTGGCCCGTTCAGGATCCATAGATTCCGTACGGTCAAAACCGGCCTTAGGAAACGTGCCCATTTTATCCACCAATCCGCGAATAGTGCTGATGG
Organism: Bacteroidota bacterium; assembly: GCA_003045825.1. Classification (GTDB taxonomy): domain Bacteria; phylum Bacteroidota; class Bacteroidia; order Flavobacteriales; family Schleiferiaceae; genus UBA10364. The sequence continues at coordinate 18,551 of PZPA01000036.1, read as the reverse complement.
CCTCCTGGTCGTCTTCACATTTATAATCGGTCACCCCGCTGATATCGCAATGCGTATCTGCGCCGCCTAAAGTCTCATTGTCAATGGTCTCGCCAATGGCAGCTTTTACCAAATAAGATCCTGCTAAGAAAATACTTCCTGAACCTTTCACAATGATACTTTCGTCGCTCATGATAGGTAAATACGCTCCGCCAGCGACACAACTTCCCATGATGGCCGATATTTGCGGAATACCTAGGCTACTCATGACTGCATTGTTTCGGAAAATGCGACCGAAGTGCTCACGATCCGGGAAGATCTCATCTTGTAATGGAAGGAATACGCCTGCGCTATCGACTAAATAAATGATAGGCGTGTGGTTCTCAAGAGCGATCTGCTGCGCGCGTAAATTTTTCTTTCCTGTAATTGGGAACCAAGCGCCGGCCTTCACGGTAGCATCGTTCGCTACAATGATGCATTGTGTGCCTTTAACATACGCAAGCACAACAACAACACCACCGGCAGGACACCCGCCGTATTCCTCATACATGCCGTCTCCAGCAAAAATCCCTAGCTCTAGGCACGTCTTATCAGCATCCACCAGGGCCTCCACCCGCTCTCTCGCGGTTAACTTCCCTTGGTCTCGTTGCTTTTGCAACTTTACTGAACCACCGCCTTTGGCTAGGATGGCTTCACGACGCTTTACTTCGCTGAGTAAGAGCTTTAAGGCGTCTTCGTTCTTATTGTATGTTAGGTCCATAGGCTCATGTGGTTCTTACTGCGGTGATAGTTATTTAAGCGCATTGAGGTAATCCCAACTGCTACGCCCTAAGTTAAAGAACAGATCTAAGGCACTCAAGTTGTTTTGAAAACCATTTTTATGGGCAAAAACCTGACCGTACGTGGGGTAGTTTAAGCCGGATTCTAACTTAGGATGAAGACCTCTAAAGTCCTGTATCTCAGTAATAGCGATGTATTCGGTGGTTTCGTGATGCGGCACTTCTACCTCGAGCCAATGAGAAAATAACGCAATGGTTGCTGCATTTAATTCCCATAGTGTCTCGAATCGTTCCTGTAAAACCGCTTGAACATCGGGGAACAGCACTTCAAAGTAGGGGGCATTTGCATAGGCACTTTCTATGGCCTTTAAATGATCTTTTGTCCAATTTTCACTGTAGCTGATCCTAACCTTTTTGATTGCTTTGCACTTTCGCTCAACAGGAATACTAAGTTTCAGGAGACCGTTAGGTCCTGAAATGTGCATTCTGGATCGGTAAGACTGCTTTTGAAAGTGCTCGTGCGCTTCTAAAATATAACTATTGGACTGCACTGCACGAGCCAGCCATTCAATAGGAGGAAAGTAGGCAGTGCTGAGCAGAACGTGCATTAGGCGGACTTGCGCTTTCTGCGAACAATAACGACTATCTGATAGAGCACTACGAATACTACAAAGTGCCAGAAATAGCTCGTACGTTCACCATTCGCATTGACCAGTGTAAACACACGATCAGTTCGAATCTTTGAAAGTCCTTCACCGTGTTTATCATAGCTCATCCAGATAAATACAGGTTTACCTACGATATGATCGGAGGGAACATAACCCCATTTACGACTGTCTAATGAATTGTGTCTATTATCACCCATCATCCAGTAGTAGTCCTTCTCAAAAGTATACGTAGTTGACTCATTACCATCGATATAGACTTTTCTGTCTTTAGTGATTTTTAGATCGTGACCTTCATATTCTGCGATGATTCTGCGGTAGCTATGCAGATTTTTTTCTGTTAATTCTACCGTAGCGCCAGCTTGTGGTATATAAATAGGTCCGAAGTTGTCCCATGTGTCGTTGTACGGACGTTCGCCGTGGCCAGTATCCGGGTTAGGGAATAATATTTCCTCAGCTTGACCTTCCTGAATTAACAAAAGACCTGCCGGTAAAGTACTATCAATAGGGGTTCCAGGCCGGTCCGCACTTACAGGCCAAAGGGCCTTAACAGCGGGTAACGATTTGATCGCATCTACATGACGTTCTTGAAGGAACATGATGTATTCATTTTGGCTGCGTTGATATACGTCCTGATCTGTCGGGTACTGTCGTTGTTCTTCAGACGTTAAATAATTAATGTCAAATTTTTTCTTGAGCCAATCTTTATTGAAGCTTGTACCGTCGGTTTTGATGTAGTAAAGAAATTGAGGGTAGCTGTTATCCGGGAACTTGAAGGCATTCCCGTTTAGAATAACGGTCCGGTCTACTATGGTCAAGGTATCTCCAGGCGCGCCCATACAACGCTTAACATAGTTCTCCTTTTTGTCGACGGGCATAGCATCCATAGGATAGTTAAAAACCACAGGATCGCCTGCCTTTATGTCTTCAAAAGCGGGAAATCTTAAGTACGGTATTTGAGGCCAACTTACATATGAAGGTGCCCCTAAGAAGGGAATACGGTTGTGTACTAACGGCAGACTGAGTTGAGTCATCGGTACGCGAACGCCGTAATGCATTTTTGATACAAATAAGAAGTCACCTACCATCAAACTTTTCTCCATTGAGCTCGTCGGTATAGTGTAGGCCTCAAAAGTGGTAGAACGTATTACTGTTGCGACGACAATGGCGAAAAAGATGCTGTTTACACCTTCGCCTAAATTCTTTTTAATGTATGCATCATCACGGCCCCAATATTTTAATTTTTCCTGGTAATTCAGGTAGCCTAAATAGAGTCCCAAACTGCCCATTACAGCAGCAGTTTGCCAAGTTTTACGGAACTTAAAAACATGAAGAAGTTCGTAAATCATAATGATTCCCATTACCACACCGACAACGGGGATACAATACAGCAGCACCCACCACCAAGGTCGCTCTGCTATTTTCACAAGCACATAGGTGTTGTAAACCGGTATAAATGCCTCCCAGGCCTTGCGGTCTGCAGCAACGTAAAATTTCCAAGAAATAGCGCCGAACCACAGCGCCTGTACTATTGTGAAGATGATAAATTCCATTCGGGGAAACTACTTTATTATTCGCTGATGAATAGTTAGTGTATTGTGAAAATTACAGACCTAGAACATCCTTCATGCTGAACGGGCCTTTTCGGCCTGGAACCCACTCTGCCGCTAGTACTGCGCCCAATGCAAAGCCGTCTCTGCTGTGGGCTTCGTGTTTTAGCTCAATTGTATCTAGGGTACTATCGTAAGAGACTGTATGTGTCCCAAAGTAAGGATCCTTGCGGTCTGCACTTATTTTTAATCCTTTTGATTCTGGATCCATCGTCCAACGTTCCAATGAGGGGTACGCTTTCAATACACCTTCTGCCGCAGTAATGGCCGTGCCAGACGGCTCATCTTTTTTCCCTGTATGATGAATTTCATGAATACTAGGCTCGTATTCCGCATAACCATTCATTATCCTGGCCAATTTTTCATTGAAAGCAAAAAATAAATTCACCCCAAGCGAGAAGTTCGAAGCATACACAAAACCAATGTTGTTAGAAGATGCAGCGGCATCTGCCATGGATTTTGCATCCAACCACCCCGTCGTACCACTCACCACAGGAATTCCCGCATTGAGTAGGTTGTAAATATTCTGAGCGGCTGCATCTGGCTGCGTGAACTCAATAGCAACATCTGCCAACTTCGCTTGCGCTAGATCGAGTATACCGCCGTTAGCAATATAAACGATAGTATGGCCTCGTTCTTTTGCGATGCGTTCAATGGTTTTACCCATTCTACCATAACCTATGAGCGCTAATTTCATTTAAAGTGCAAAAACTAAGGTGAAACCAGGGGCCAATTCAGCAGGCCGACTAGCGAATCTATTGGTATTCAGCGATGGATGCAGGGATAAGTCATCACTTACATCAAAGTCAAACAAATGCGCATCGATATTTGCATCGAGTATATTTAACAGGTATACCCCTAGTAGACCGAACAAAGCATATTCACGCTGCGTGCGCAGCGCCTCCATGTAGCCCATCGCTTCTTGAGCCACGCCATTTACAGAATTCTGATAAAATGGCGCAGGTAAAGCAGCGAATAAGTCAGGCGCTAAGGATTCTAATTCTGTGCGAGTTTGTAACGAAGGCTCATCTATAATGAGTTGAAGAACGGACTCATAATTGTTGAAATCCTGGGATAAATCCACATAGTAATAGGCGACACCTCCCAATGCCCCCCAAACAATGGGTACTTTCCAATATTTCCTATTGTAGATTTGGCCTGCGCCAGGAATGAAGGCTAGGGTAGTGGCCAATTTTATATTATGTGCAGCGGCTTCATTATGGCCATGGGCCAAAGTATCCTGAACCTGTGCAGCTGTTCCAACAGAGAAGGATAAAAACAACGCTATGAACGCCGTTCTAATCATTGAGCTTTGAAATTATTCGCTGCAAATCTTCATCAGAGGCAAAGGATATTTGAATCTTTCCTTTACCCTTACTGTTAAGGTTAATAGCAACAGGCGCTTCGAAATACCCGCCTAATTGTGATTCTAAGCTCGCGACACCCGCCTCTTTTTTTGGCTTCTGCTGCACTGCTTTAGGCTGCTTTACCTCCTTAGCGAAGGCCTCCGTTTGACGAACACTTAGTCCGTTTTTGAGAATGCGTTTGTACAATTCTATTTGCTCATTCTCTCCTGGGAGATTTAGAAGAGCCCGTGCATGTCCCATCGTGAAGACAACAGTTGAAGCGCCATCTGCATTTTCATCATGACTTTCGTTGCGATTTAAATCCCTGAGTTCAGCTTGAATAATCGCAGGTAATTTTAACAAGCGCAAGAAGTTAGTTATGGTCGAGCGACCTTTACCCAGTCGGCTCGCAACTTTCTCTTGAGTTAGTCCTAATTCGTCCATCATTCGCTTGCACGAATAAGCCATTTCGATAGGATCTAAATCTTCTCGTTGTAAATTTTCTACGATGGCTAATTCCAACATATGGCGATCGTCCGCCAGTCGTACATAAGCAGGAATTTCTTCTAGCCCAGCAATCTGTGAAGCTCTGAACCTGCGTTCACCGCTAATAAGTTCAAACTGCATGCCATTTTTGCGAACAGTAATGGGCTGAATAATGCCCAATTCGCTGATGCTCTGAGCGAGTTCAACAAGGGCATCATTATCGAAGTTAGAGCGTGGTTGAAAAGGATTCGTTGTGATACTGCTTAGACGAATCATTGCTACGGAACCTACCAGCTTATCAGCGCCGCGGTCCGTTACTTTATTCACCTTTGCAACTTCGTCGCCTAAGATGGCCGACAAACCTTTTCCCATTGCTCTTTTTGCCATGTTCTAGCTTGCTTTTGCGATTAACTCTTGTGCTAAAGTAAGATAATTCTCAGCGCCCTTACTTCCTGCGTCGTATGCGATGATGTTCTCACCGTGGCTTGGCGCCTCACTAAGCTTTACATTTCTATGAATGACAGTTTCAAAAACAAGGCCTTCAAAATGACTTCGAACTTCATCCGCGACTTGGTTAGATAGTCTTAATCTACTGTCAAACATGGTAAGTAGTAATCCTTCTACGTCGAGATCTTCATTGTGTAACTCCTGCACTTTTTTGATCGTATTGAGCAATTTACCCAAGCCTTCCAACGCGTAATATTCACATTGAATGGGCACCAATACAGCGTCTGATGCGGTAAGTGCATTCAGCGTGATTAAGCCCAGTGAAGGAGCACAATCGATAATAATATAATCGTACGTGCTTCGAATATCTTGTAAGGCCTTTGCGAGAAAAAACTCACGCTTAGGTTGGTCAATGATTTCTAATTCAACGGCTACAAGATCAAGATGTGCAGGAATTATAGATACCCCTGGTGTGGTAGTAGCTTGAATCAATTCTTCTGCCTTTCGAGCACCTTCAATAAGCTCGTAAGTACCTTCACCAGCATCCTCAGGCTTCAATCCTAATCCACTAGTCGCATTTGCCTGAGGATCAGCATCTATCAACAATACGCGTTTTTCCAGCGCACCCAGGGCAGCGCTAAGATTAACTGCGGTAGTGGTTTTACCCACACCGCCTTTTTGATTGGCAATGGCAATTACTCGTGACATATTAGATGCGTTACATTGTACTCCCAAATGTAAGCGAACCGGTCGCGAAATGCTAAAAAAGTAATGAACAGATTGTTCTTAATTTTCCTCGAAAGACGTGTCCAATTGCAAGGCGACCAATTCAGTATAGTGTCCTCCTGCTTGCTCCAATTCTTCCGCGGTTCCACGTTCAATCACCCGTCCATCCTCTAAACAGATGATCTGATCACAGTGCTTTACAGAAGATATACGGTGGGCGACGATGAGGGAAGAAACGTCTTGCGTGGCGGCTTTGATGTTTCTTAGAATAATTTCTTCCGTCTCCGTATCCACAGCACTTAAGCAATCATCGAATACCATGATTTCAGGTTTCTTGATTAATGCTCGTGCGATACTAACGCGTTGTTTTTGCCCACCAGAAAGCGTTACACCACGCTCACCCACACGAGTTTCATAACTTTTTGGAAATTCTGAAATATTGTCGTGAACGCCAGCTGCTTTCGCAGCATTGATCACCTCCGCTAAATCCATTGCATCCATTCCAAAGGCGATATTGTTGGCGATCGTATCACTAAATAAAAACGCTTCTTGTGGAACCCAACCTAAATGCGATTTTAAAGCGGGTAAATTCCATTCTTTAAGATCAACACCGTCAATAGTTATGCGTCCGGAAGTAGGGTCGTATTGACGCACGATGAGTGCTGCTACTGTACTTTTTCCAGCTCCTGTTTTACCTAAAATTCCAAGGCTCTGTCCAGCTTCAAGTTCGAAGCTCACATCTTTTAATGCTTCTACGCCACTATTGGGATAGGTAAATGAGACCTTTTCGAATACAATGCGGCCTTTAAACTCCTTTGGGATATACTGTCCGCTCTCAAAATCTGGTGCTTCGTTTAAGAACTCATCCAGACGTTCCATGGAGGCTGATGCACTTTGAACTAATGAGGTTACCCAGCCAATAGAGGCTATTGGCCAAGTCAATAAATTCACATAATAGATGAATTCTGTGATGTTTCCAGCACTGACCTCTCCAGCCATGTAAAGCTTGCCGCCTACAAATATGGTAATCAAAGTGCTTAAACCTACCATGAAGATCATCAGAGGCTGGAACACCGCGTTTACTCGAAATAATTTCTCATTGACACTTCTGTATTCCAAGGCTTGTTCTTTAAACTTCTCAAAGAACCAAGGCGTTTTGTGGTACGATTTGATCACACGAGTACCCGAAAAGGACTCTTGAGCAAACGTACTGAGGTTGGACAACTGCGATTGAACGGCGTGTGATCTTTCCTGGATTAAACTTGCTACCTTATAAATTAGATAGGCTAAGAAGGGCAATGGGATCAATGTTAAAAGAGTCAATTTCGGACTCACGCTAATCATAATAGAAATGACTAAAATGATGGTGAATCCTGTATTGAGCGTATACATGATCGCAGGACCTACATACATTCGAACTTTGCCTACATCTTCAGAAATTCGGTTCATCAAATCTCCCGTATTGTTTTTTTTAAAAAACCTTTGGGTCAGGCGCTGGTAATGATCAAAAACGACATTTTTAAGATCATACTCAATGTGGCGCGACATCACAATGATGGTCTGGCGCATGAAATACATAAAGATGCCCTGTAAAACGGCCGAAGCAATAATGTATAGACCATAGCGAATCAGTTCCCACCGGACTGTCTCATCCCTAACAGCACCACTTTTATAATCTTCTATCACCCTTGCAATCGTATCGAAACTATTTCGAATCAAAAGCGCTGGAAAAAGCTTAAAAACAACCGAAATAATGACAAAGACACCCCCGGTAATGAGTAGCCATTTGTGCTTCAAGAAATATGGGTTGAGTTTTTTTAATGCTTTCATAGGTGGAAGAGCGTCAGTACCGCTGTATATTTGCCGCTGTTAAAAAAGTCCTTTGCATGCGGTTTGTCAAAAATAACACCTCTTTAGTGAATTCGGTTCTCGAAAAGAAACATCCGCGTACAATCTATACCACATATGATAACTAGACGTCACATCCGAATAAAGGTGATGCACCACCTCTATGCCCAATCTACTGATTTAGATATGGGTGCAGCCGTGCTTTTACGTAATCTTGACAAATCTCTTGATGAAGTTCACGATCTGTTCGCTTGGGACATTAGTGCGTTCTTGCGTTTAAATAGAGAGGCCAGAGCTCATTATGAGCGCATGGAGCAGCGTTCAACACCGGATAAGACCGTTTTAGACCGCATTTCTCGTTTTACGAGCATTTCGTTTTTTAAAAAATGTGAGGAGAACAGTGCGCTTACGGCATTGATTGAAGGTTCACATGTGAATTGGTCCGACTATTCGCATCATTTCCGGAACCTATGGGACGCTATCTACGCTTCAGATCGCTTCGAAGAATTCGTTTCTCAGCCGTGCACACATGCAGGAGATAAGCGTTTCTTAAAAGAAATGTACCAACAGCACATCGCGGAGAATGTCTTTATACATGACCTATATGAAGATCAACATGCCCAATGGAGTGATGATCTCGATGCTGCCCAAATGATGACGGCTAAAGTTCTTTCAAGTTGGAAAGAAGGCGACGTAGCGCTCACCGTTCCTAAACTTTTTAAAGACGAGAGCGATGCGGCATTTGGACCATTACTTGTTCGTAAGTACTTCGAATTCAATAGTGATAGTATTCGACGCATTGAAGAAAAAAGTAAAAATTGGGAGAGCGACCGCATAGCTAAAATGGATGTTTTATTAATGAAACTCTGTATCGCAGAATGGCGTGGTTTTGAAGAAATACCTGTAAAGGTTAGTTTAAATGAATGCTTAGATTTAGCCAAAGAATACAGTACTCCTAAAAGTTCTTCGTTCATCAATGGCGTACTTGACAAAATCGTTGCTAATTTGCGTGAGGAAGGCTTGATCAACAAAGTTGGCCGTGGAATGATTGAATAATTAAAGAATAAACATGAAAAAAGTAGTACTTCTAGTATCGGTATTGTTTTTCGTAACAGCGTGTAATGACGCTACCAGTAGAATTGAATCGTCAAATGATGTATCCACTGAAGGAGCAATGATGGAGGCTTTACCTGCTATCGCTTTTGAATCGGACTTTCATGATTTCGGTGAAATTCAGGAGGGGATTGTTGCAGAGCATGTCTTCACATTCAAGAATGAAGGTGAAGGACCACTAATAATTTCTAATGCACAAGGCTCTTGTGGTTGTACGGTGCCAGATTGGCCACGTAATCCTATTGCCCCAGGAGAGACGGGTGTAATTAAAGTGAGTTTCAATAGTAAAGGACGCGCTGGTCGTCAAGACAAACGTGTAACCCTTACTACTAACGCCGTTCCTCAAACGAAGGTGTTGAACATAACATCAACTGTATTATCTAGCGAAACAAAATGATGAATATATTTTTACAAGCAGCCGCTGGCGGCGGTATCATGAGTCTTTTACCTTTTATCATGATCCTCGCGGTCATGTACCTTTTCTTCTTCCGTCCTCAGATGAAGAAACAAAAAGAAGAAACTAAATTTAGAACCGAAGTTAAAAAGGGGAACCGTGTAGTTACCACAAGTGGGATACACGGCAAAATCTTAGAGGTAGCAGATAACTACATTATTCTAGAATCTGAAAACAGTAGGTTGAAATTGGAAAAAAGTGCAATAAGCAAAGAGCTCAGTGCACAGTATTCCACTGCTGAGAAGTAACTTAGAAACCGGCTCAGGCCGGTTTTTTTATGCTTAAATTAATTCAACATATTCGTATCGAAGCGTTGCTCTTCTTAGCTTTTGCGACGTTGATATGGTTTGTAATGACCGTATCTGCGACGACAGTGGAGCGCCAGTACACGATGAATTTCACTTCAGATGCTTCGGTAGTCGATATGTTTTGGATGCAAGACAGTACCATCAACACACAGGTCACTGTACGATCAAAAGGACTTAGCGCATTGTTTATGCGTCAGTTTAATGGGCTAGAAGTACCATTTTCGGCCAACAATACTATTCGTGCCAACTCGAAAGGACTCTACGCCTTGCCCGAAGATTTAGAGCGCATACTTTTCGAGCGATTTGGAAGCGATTATGAATTCAATTTTTCCGTTAAATCGGATACCTTTTATTTTCCTTCCGCTTCGCTTGTCACTCAAAGTATTCAATTACGATTTGATCTACAGAGTTTAAGACTACCAGAAGGGTATCGATGGATCAGTCCACCAGCAATCAACCCTGTGGATGTGGAAATCACGGGTCCAGAATGGGCTATTCCTTCGGGACCAATTACCCTAGAATTGCCGCAAATGGAATGGAAAGAAATCTTGAGAGAACATATACCCCTTCCTGAATTGGGGCCATTATTGACGCAATCTTCGAACAAGGTGGTTTTAACTGCCCAAGCAGATATTTGGGTCGAAGAGCACTTTACTGCAGAGGTTAAGTGGGAAGGGCGCACACATACTATAGAACTCTGGTTAAGTGGTCCATTTACCTATCTAAGACGAGGAGGGTGGGAGAAGCATGTAAGTATCGCACTACATGCTGTTGAAGAAGGGGTAGGTTTGGATATCGATTCCAGAAATTCCCTGGTGACTGTATTGTCCTATGCCCCAAAGATTTTGGTACATTCACAAGAATGAAAGAGATTGTTTGTTTAACTGGGGGCATGGGCTCTGGCAAAAGTACTGTCGCAAGGTTGCTGCTAGAGGAGGGCTTTGCGGTCTACAACAGCGATGACAGGGCAAAAGCACTTATGTTAGAACCCGCTGTTAGAGAAGAGGTCGAAACTATTTTTGGCTCCTCAGCTTATGCAGAAGACGGTTCTTTGAACCGGTCGTTTCTATCAAAGCAGATTTTTTCTAATCCCAACAGAAAAGTTCAGTTAGAAGCCATTATTCATCCAGCGGTTCGGACCGATTTCAATTTGTGGCTTGAACAGGCGAAAGGAAAGGTAGTCTTCAAAGAAAGTGCCCTCAGTATAGAATTGGGCGATCCAACATGCCATTCAATTCTTGTAGTACACTGCCCGGAAAACATTAGAATACAGCGTATTAAGAATCGAAATCCAGAATGGTCTATCGAAGAAATAAGTGTCCGTTTGGCGAGTCAACTTACAGATGAACAGCGCCTTACGAGTGGGGCCCAACTCTTGGACAACTCAAGTACGCTTGCTGCGCTTAAAGTTTCGTTGCATCAAGCTTTAACCAAATGGATTTGAACCAATCCGTTAGGGTAAGTTCTAGTCGAAATGTTTTTCCAATTTGCCGTGCTTTCGTTCGATCGAAATAAAGGAATTCCAGCGCCTAATGTAGTTGGAATATAGGTGAGTATCATTTCGTCGATTAGTCCGGCACGGTGAAGTTTGGCATTAGTCGCTCCGCCGCCCACAATCCAAACGGTGCCGTATTTTGATTTCAATTCATTTAAAGCAACTTCGGCGGGCTCGTTACTAACCTCGATGCCCTCAGAGACGCCATCCGCCAGGGACTGCTTGGTGCTTAAAATCACGGAATGCTTTTCTGAATAGGGGTAAGAACCTTCGAAAGATTTGATTTTTTCAAAGGTATTGTGTCCCATAATAACGGCATCTATACTTTCATAGAAGGCAGAATACCCATAATCTTCATCCGGGAGACGGAAAAGTGGGTGGTCTAGAAATTCTATTCCTCCGTGAGCATCAGCGATGTATCCATCTAGGGTAACGGCAGTGTAAAGAATAGCTTTAGGCATGGTTGAATGGTTTGATGAATAAAAACTATAGCAAATCGTTTGCCAAATTGGCCAAAGCTGAGCGTTCTCCTTTCTCTAATGTGATATGTGCATACATATCGTGGCCTTTCACTCTATCTACGAGGTAGCTCAATCCATTGCTCTGTTCGTCCAAATAGGGGGAGTCAATTTGTTTAACATCGCCGGTAAATATGAACTTTGCACCATCTCCAGCACGTGTAATTATGGTTTTAACCTCGTGCGGGGTTAGGTTTTGACTCTCGTCGACGATAAATATGATGTTGGCCAGTGACCTACCTCGAATGTAGGCGAGCGGGGTAATGACGATTTTTTCCTTCTCTACCATCTCGTCCAATTGCTTGTATTCCTTATCCCGGTCACTAAACGTGTTTTTGATCAATTTAAGATTATCCCAAAGCGGCTGCATATAGGGATTGATCTTCTCCTTGGCATCTCCAGGTAGGTACCCAAGGTCTCTATTAGATAATGGCACTATGGGCCGAGCGAGATAGACCTGTTTAAAATCTCTCCGCTGTTCAAGCGATGCTGCCAAAGCAATAAGTGTTTTCCCTGTCCCAGCAACACCTGTTAAGCTGACCAATTTAATATCAGGATTTAGCACTGCGTGTATGGCAAACGCTTGTTCCGCATTTCTTGGCTTTATGCCATAAACGCTCCGTTTCTCAACATGATCTAAAGTCTGATTTGCAACGTTATAAAAGGCAAGGCCGCTACTATTGTCGCTTTTTAAGATATAAAATGAATTGGGGAAGGGGCTGAAATCAGGATTTTCACTGATCACCTCATCTATATCTAGCGACTTTTTCTCGTACAATCGGCCCAACGTGGTTGCATTGAAATTTTCAACCGTAGCTTTTCCTCTGAAAAGTGAGTCTACATCTTTGACTTTCCCTGTAAGGTAATCCTCCGAAGCCAAATCAAGGGCTTTCGCTTTGAGACGAAGATTGATATCCTTCGTTACCAAAATAGTAGGACGATCCGGAGCTTCCTCTCGGATATTTAGCGCAGCATTGATGATTCTATGGTCCATCTTTCTGCCCAGAATACGTTCGGCATCTAAACCACTTCTGCTGGTATCCATAATGACTTTAATGGCACCGGTATCCTCCCCGTTAAGTGGTATCCAATTCGTAAAGTCCTTCCCCTCAGTAATTTTATCAAGGGTTCTTATAAACTCACGAGCCTCATAATTCTTTGAGTCGTGGCCTTTTTTGAATTCGTCCAATTCTTCTAAAACTGAAATCGGTAAAACCACATCGTGCTCGTCAAAGCAATGAATGGCGTTGTGGTCGTAGAGTATTACAGAAGTATCAAGAACAAAGATTTTACGTGCCTTTTTTGCATTCTTCTTAGCAGCCATAGGGATTCCAGATATTAGTTCCCTTAAATTAAACTTTACGGGCAGTTTTCAATTGCTATGTTGCTAAACCTTAAGCGAAGTTTTTAACGGTAGAATGTTGATATCCCTATGTAGGCATTCAGAAACGAAAAGAGCGGCCTTCTGGCCGCTCTTTTACACACACACATCAAATCAAACTCTGCGCTAACGCGCATTCGAATACACTCTAGGTGCAGCAGAGCGTACTTCATCGCTGGCTTGATCAGCGAATTCTTTAAAATTTTCGATGAATTTTCGGGCCAATAGTTGAGCGGTTGCCTCGTACTCCTCTTCCGACTTCCAGGTGGATACAGGATTCAATAAACTTGTCGGTACCCCAGGAACAGCGTTTGGCATAGCCAATCCGAAAAGAGGATGTTCTGTGTAGCTCACCTCATCGAGGTGTCCATTCATGGCTGCAGTGATCATAGCTCTGGTATAGCTAAGTTTCATGCGGTTCCCTACACCGTAAGACCCACCTGACCAACCGGTATTGATTAACCAAACATTCGTATCTGCCGCTTTCATCTTTTCTGCCAACATATCGGCATAGGCCGTAGGATGTAAAGGCATGAATGGCGCACCAAAACATGCAGAGAATACGGCTTTAGGTTCTGTCACACCTTCCTCAGTTCCTGCAACTTTTGCTGTATACCCACTGATAAAATGATAGGCCGCTTGCGCAGGAGTAAGTTTAGAAATAGGAGGGAGGACACCATAGGCGTCTGCCGTTAAAAAGAAAATGTTTTTCGGGTTAGATGCTAAGGAATTGGGCTGGATATTTTTGATATGGTGGATAGGATAGCTAACTCTGGTGTTCTGAGTTATCGAAGAATTCCCAAAATCGACACTGCCACTTTCGTCGAGAACCACGTTTTCTAAAATGGCATGTGGTTTAATAGCGTTAAAGATATCCGGCTCTTTTTCAGCACTTAGATCTATAACTTTAGCGTAGCATCCTCCTTCGAAGTTAAAAATAGTGTCGTCGCTGCACCACCCATGCTCATCATCGCCAATCAGTCTGCGCAATGGATCTGCACTAAGGGTTGTTTTACCCGTTCCAGAGAGACCAAAGAAAATGGCAGTATCACCATCTTTTCCAACATTAGCAGAGCAATGCATGCTTAATACATCTTTCTGGAAAGGAAGAATAAAGTTTAATGCACTGAAAATTCCCTTCTTTATCTCACCTGTATAGCCCGTTCCTCCGATTAAGATGGTTTTATCTGTGAAATCAAGTATTGCAAAATTTTCCTGACGCGTCCCGTCAAGTTCAGGGTTGGCCAAAAAACCAGGCGCATTAATTACGGTCCATTCGTATTCGAAGTTCTCGAGTTCCGCCTCTGACGGACGTAAGAACATATTGTATGCGAATTGATTCGACCATGGGTATTCGTTAATAACACGAATGTTCATGCGATAGCTAGAGTGGGCTCCGGCATATGCATCACGTACATAAACATCTTTCCCATTTAGATAGTTACAAACCCGCTTTTTTAACTGTTGAAACTTCTCTGGATCGAAAGGCTTGTTCATGGGACCCCACCAAACGGAATCTTGTGTGAGCGCATCTTTAACAATGAAGCGATCTTCAGGAGAACGTCCTGTAAATTTTCCGGTATTCAGTGCTAGGGCTCCGTGCGAGGTTCGCACGGCCATATCTTTTGAAAGACTGTGTTGCTCTAAAGTATCCGGGTCAAGGTTACTGAAAAGAGTCTTAGGCCCTATGCTCAGTGAGCGCAGGTGGTCCTGGTGGTTCATAACAATAAATGGTTGGTTCTATAATAGGTCCTACAAAAGTAGAAATGCTATTGAATTGAGCCTCCCTTATTGTCAAAAATTATCCTTGATTATCCACAATTTAGCTATAAACGATTGATTCAGTTGCTTTTGGGTAGAGCGCTTCCAATCCATCCCACTACAAATGCAAGACCGCCGAGAGGAGTAATGGGTCCTAAAAAGCTAAGGTTTACACCCAACAAATCGTCGGTTGCTAATAAATAGATGCTAAAGCTGAAGAGAATAATGCCTGCACTCCAGCAATAACGTGCCCAATTCGGTATATTACTTTTTAGTGTGGCCAAAAGAGCGACGGCATGAACCAATTGGTACAACACACCTGTCTTAAATGAATTCAAGGCGGATGCCTCTAAATAGGGTGCAAGGGTATGTGCACCTAAAGCGCCTAGAAGTACTGCGCTTGCTCCAAAAAATGCAATAAGATATTTCATGTGTTAAAAATACACTCCGTAGAGAAACTTCATGGTGTTATTATTATAACTATATCATAACTATTGTTAATTTTAAAACAACTTCAAACAGGTACAATGACAAAGCAAATCATACTGATCGGCGCTGGGCTGAGCACACAGAGTTTAGTTCCATATTTAAAGTCTAAACTGAACGAGTACGATTGGCATTTAAAGGTGTTGGATAGAGACTTCACTACGGCAGCGGAACGTTTAGGAAACCCAAACGAACGCTGCGTTGCAGGAGCACTGGATATCTCAGATACAGATGCTCTAAATAATGCGCTTAATGGTGCTCATTTGGTTATATCAATGGTTCCGGCTCATATGCATTTGAATGTGGCGAAGGCATGTTTGAAGCATAAGTCGCATTTAGTAACGGCCAGTTATTTGACACCAGAAATGCGTGAATTGGACCAAGCGGCGCAGGATAACGGCTTAGTATTCTTAAACGAATGCGGTCTTGATCCTGGTATCGATCATATGAGTGCTGCACGCCTTCTAGATGGCATTCGCAACGATGGCAGCGAAATTGTACTATTCGAAAGTTTTACTGGAGGTTTGCTTAGTCCTGAGTCTGAAGGAACGAATCCTTGGCGCTATAAATTCACTTGGAATCCTAGAAATGTAGTATTGGCAGGTCAAGGAGGCGCAGTAAAATTCATTCAAGAAGGCAAATACAAATACATTCCGCCCCACATGGTTTTTCGTCGTACCGAACTCATGGATGTGGAAGGCTATGGGCGTTTTGAGGGATTAGCGAATAGAGATAGCCTGAAGTACCGAAAGGCTTATGGGCTTGAAAAGGCAGCAACCTTGTATAGAGGTACGCTTCGTCGTCCTGGTTTTGCTCGAGCATGGGACAGTTTTGTGAAGCTCGGAATGACCGACGATTCCTACACAATTGAGCAAACAGATGACCTGACATTTAGAGAGTTCACAAATTTATTTCTAGCATACAATCCGCACGATTCTGTCGAATTGAAGTTGAAGTATTATTTGGGCATTCCTCAGGATTCTGACATCTTTACGAAACTCCAATGGGCAGGTTTATTTTCTGACCAAGTTTTTCCATTTGCCTCGGGGACCCCAGCACAGTGCTTAGAATATATTTTAAAGCAAGTATGGACCTTGGACGCAGAAGATCGCGACCTTATCGTGATGTATCATAAAATTGGCTGGAAAAATGGTGACCAATTGGGCATGATTGAAAGTTCCATGGGCATCGAAGGAAAGAATGCCAGCCAAACCGCTATGGCTTCTACCGTGGGCCTACCTCTGGGAATAGCAACAAAATTGATTCTTACGGGTGATAACATCGAACCAGGCGTTCAGATGCCAATAACGGCGCAATGGTACAATCCTATATTAGATGAATTGGCCCTTGATTATGGAGTACTGTTCCATGAAAAAGAAATTCCTTATCGCGGCTATTAAAGACTGTCGTAAAAGGGACTAAGGACGTCATGCGTCTCTGTAGTGTACGATTGATCCGCCGAATATATGGTAATAGCACGGTGGTGTGCATCTCCCGTATTGTGTCTACTCAGTCCAAAAATACACCTGTTGGCTTCACGATTCTCTTTTGGCTTAATATGAATAACTTCATTTAGGTACAATCCCTCGTCCAATGCCGCATCAAGAAATCTATCTTTTCTATCGCAGGGTAAAATAGCCCAAAAACTTCCTTGAGGTTTTAATAGACCAGATACACTCATGACTAAACTCTTGAAATCTAGAGTTAGCGCATGCCGGGCTGCGGCAACCCCATGGTCACTTTTAGTTGGTCCTTCTTCGAAGTATGGAGGATTAGACACTATGATATCATAGTACGTATTCATCTCGAATTCTTGAATAGGTTGATGGTAACAAACCATTCTAGAATGGAAGGGACTGTTTCTAAAGTTATCCATGGCTTGCTTTGCACTAGGTCCATGAATTTCAATTCCATCGACAAAAGCTTTCTGAAAACGTTGCGCAAGCTGAAGCGCAATGACTCCGCTACCCGTTCCTATATCCAATACTCGATGGACGGAATCCACAGCTGTATTTGAAGCGGCCAAAGCCCCAAGCAAACACCCGTCGGTATTGACACGCATAGCACATTGGTCGTGTGCTACTTCAAACTCCTTCATTTTAAACGGCTTGGTATAGTTCATATGCCCTCGTTAAAAGTAAAAATCTTAGGTCGCAAGGTGATGAAATAGATAATATTCACCAAGGCAAAAATGAAGTAAAAGAAATTTGCCTCTATAAGTGTGTAGGAGAGGAGCAGCACGGTTGCGAATTGGACCACGACCCATTGCCAAATATGCATTTTAGTCAATACCCGAAGTTTTTCATCTATTTCTTTTTCGGCACTGATTTGATGCATCCCTTTGTTCCAGATCCATTTCCCAAAAATTGCATTTAAACCAGCAGCGACTGGGGCGGCGGTATTTGTTAATTGCTCTATCTCGTAGGTAATTACTGCACTTTCTTGGGCAGCGTAAAGCACAACAGATGTTATAACCAATTGCATAAGCAACAGCGATGAGTAGATCAAATGCAGTGATCTAGGATCGTAAGGAAGTGGTTTTTTCATCTTGATTTAAAGGTCTAATAAACCTTCGGGTAAATCAAAATAAATAGATTTTTTCTTGTGATCAATACGCTGAATGAACGGCTCTACTACTGGAATTAAGTGTTGGACTTCGTCCGATTCAATGAGAAACAAGTTCTGCGCAGATTGCTCTATAATTTCAACAATCGAACCGAAGCTTTGTCCATTATAAAACGCAGTGTATCCTTCTATAGCCTTGTCGTAAAAGCCTTTATCCTCTTCCGGTTCAGGCAACATATGCATAGGAAGGAAGGCTGCCGAATTTACCAATCTCTTGGCCTCTTCAAGACCAATATCCTCAAAAGTAAGGACCAACTTTTTACCGTTTAAGGCACCTATGGCTGAAACAAAAAAAGGAACCAGTTCCTGGTTAATTTCCAGGAGAACTGATTCCAATTCTTTAAAGTATTGTGGAGTAGAGGAGTCTATATGGAGAACCACAGCTCCCTTGTACCCATGAAGTTTAGTGATTTTACCTAGTGAAAAACACTGCTCCTTTTGCACAATTACTTTGCGCTTTCTTCAGCCGGAGCCTCTTCCGTTGCTTCTGTAGCAGGAGCTTCTTCCGTTGCTTCAGCAGCAGG
>PZPA01000099.1 GCA_003045825.1 Bacteroidota bacterium | reverse complement strand
GCATTGAAAGCAAGCCAAGCATTGTATGTTGAGGCAACGGCCGACACGAATGATCTTCGTGGGCAATTGTGGTATGAGGCGCGCAATGCGGGTACCCCAGATGAGTTCTATGTGGTGAGTAAGTTTGACGGGAGTTTCCTAGATGTACCGCTATTGCATTTGTCCGATCTGTACCTCATTTATGCGGAATGTAATGTGCGCCTAAATGGCGATAGCGATGGAACCGGATTAGCGAAAATTAATGCTTTGCGTCAGCGCGCAGGCTTGACAGATTTAAGCAGTTTATCGCTTGCAGAAGTAATGCAAGAGCGCCGTTTAGAATTAGCTTTTGAAGGTGACCGATTATTCCAACTCAAGCGTCAAGGCGTATTGGGTGAAATCCAAACCATTCGCGGTGCGGATTGGGATTGTCCAGGCATGGTGCTGCAATTTCCTAATTTTGAGGGGACAGCACAAGGATTTGTATATAACGAAGAAGGAGGCTGCAACTAAGCAGAGAAGCATATGAAAGCAAGAATTATAACATTGGTCGCGGCGGCATTTTTGGCCCTCGGCGCATGTAAGCCAGAAGTAGGATCAATCGGCCCTAGCTATGAGGCAGGCGCAGGTATTCTCGGAACGTGGGAACTCACCATGGTCGAGCAAACCGACGTAACGCTTCCCGTGCCGGAAACGCGCGATGTCAGTGACTTATACGTAGATGCCCAGAACAAATGGGTGGTCGCGTTTAACAGCGACAGCACGTATTCTGTAAACCAGCAGGGTCCTGGTTTTGACGTCTTTGGCAATGGCGGAACTTGGAGATACAACACACCAGACTATCCGTCCGAACTTCATTTGACCCAGGACTCCGTAATGGTGGTTTTGCCCCTAGGCAACATGCCAAGAAGCATTGACCAGAACGTAAGTTTCCTATATGCTCGCGAGCGTTGCGACAAGCCGAGCGTTTCTTACCAATTAACGTTTACTCGTAAATAAGCCCTTATTATGAAAAGAATAAACACACTTTTACTCTTGACTTTGGGCCTTTCAGCAAGTGCTCAAATCACGACTGTTCCAGATGAAAATATCGATCCGGCAGATTCATTAGAAATCATCTTTGATCCAGCGGCACTAGATTTGGCCGTAGGTCATCAAGATTTATTGAAGCAAGCGGTCGATGCAGGCGAAGACATGTACATATGGACGTGGAAGCCCGCCACCCACCCTGACGGACATCCTTATGTCAATGGTACGGGGTCTGCACCTTGGAAGAACTCGAATGAAGCGATGAAAATGACGAAGAATTCAGACGGGACGTTCTCTTGGAAAATTGTTCCTACGCTTTTCTATGAAGTAGACGCTACCACGGTGTATGCGGAAGATATTCACTTTCTTGTTAAGGCAAAAGACGGCGGTGGTTACGGCGACCCTGACGTTAAAACAGACGATCAGAGTATAGCAATTGACCCTCCGGCCACAGACCGCAATGCCTTTTACCATTTTCCAGCTAAGGTTATGGCAGACGATGTCTTGACCTTGCGTTATGAAAATTGGCGCGAGGAGAAGTCGAGCATGCAAAATTTAGCTTCGGACGATTGTTACATGTATGCTAAGGTCATTTTCACGGACGGAACATTCGCTCAAATTGAAAACACGTTTAACGTAGGAACTAACCCGGATTTACAGATGGATTATATGGAAGACGGAAATTTCCAAATGCGTCTAATTCCGCAAGAATTTTTTAATATCCCAGCGAACAAGACGATCGATTATCTAGAATTTATAGCCATGAGAAAAGTGTTCGCTACTGGAGCTGATCGAGTAACAGAGGCGGTTAATGTTCAGATTGAGTGTCAATAAACGTGATTTTCGTTCACTAATAAACCCGGCCAACACCGGGTTTTTTCTCTTTGTAACCAACTTCATTGAAACGTATGCAACAGAAACCTAAACTCAGCTTTTGGCAGATTTGGAACATGAGCTTTGGCTTTTTGGGGATCCAATTCGGTTATGCCTTACAAGGTGGTTTTATGAGCCGAATCTTTGAAACGCTGGGTGCCGATGAGCATAGCCTGCCTCTATTATGGATTGCAGCACCGCTCACTGGGTTGATTGTTCAGCCGATTATTGGGCAAATGAGCGACAATACTTGGCATCCCCGTTACGGCCGCCGCCGCCCTTATTTTTTAATTGGCGCCATTCTAGCTTCAATCACGTTACTCTTTGTGCCGCACAGCTCAGCCCTTTGGATGGCTGCCGGGGGACTTTGGATTTTAGACGCGACGATGAATATCTCTATGGAACCTTTCCGTGCTTTGGTAGCGGATAAATTACCGGACAGTCAGCGCAGCTTTGGTTTTGTGGTTCAGACCTTGATTATTGGGGTGAGCACGTGGGTAGCTTCAAATTTGCCTCTTTTGGTCAGTTCTTTAGGCGTGAGTAATGAGGCGGATCCAGGGGTTGTTCCCATGTCCGTGAAGGTGGCCTTTGGTATCGGCGCTGTGATTTTTCTGCTGGCCATTCTCTACACCGTATTTACGACGGATGAATATCCTCCTGAAGATATGGAAGCGTTTCGCGCGGAGCAGAAGGAAAATTCGGGCTTAGTAAATACTCTACGTGAGGTTGGGAAAAACATTGGGAATATGCCTTTAACCATGAAGAAATTGGGCGTGGTCCAATTCTTTTCTTGGTTCGCGTTTTTTTGCATGTGGTCCATGGCGAATCCCGCTTTGACCGACCACGTCTATGGTGCCGCAAAGCCCGAAGCTATTGAATATGCCGTGTCATCGGCCGCCCAGATAGAAGCCTATCAACTGGCGGATAAAGCATTCAATGACGCTTCCAACCAAGTGGGTTCTTACATGGGGAATTATGGTTTGAGTTCTATGTTATTTGCATTGCTTTTAACGCTGTGGACAGCGAAGCGTCGTATCAATCGCAAGTACGTTCACATGTTCAGTCTTTTTGCTGGAGCATATGGTTTCATAAGTATGTACTTCATAACAGAACCGTCAATGTTAACGTTGTCATTTGTATGTATTGGTTTTTCTTGGGGATCTATACTTTCCATGCCCTACGCCATGTTAAGTTCAACCTTAGACCCAAATAAAATGGGGGTTTACATGGGTATCTTCAACATGTTTATTGTTATTCCACAGATTGTAGCAGCGACTTCTTTGACGGTCATTTATAAGAGTTTGTTTGGAGCAGAGCCAATCAATGCGATGTTGCTCGCAGGCTCATCCCTTGTAATTGCAGGCTTAGCAAATCTTTTGATTACCAACAGGCACGCGGTGACCTATACACCTTCAGAGTAAACACATCCGTTTATCCCTGTTTTTTGAAAGTAATACCAAAGAAAAAGGCCTCGATTTCGAGGCCTTTTTTCTGGGGTTATATTTTTTTCTTCTTCCTGAATTCTCGTGGGGAGCACCCTTTTATTTTGAGGAAAGCGCGGTTGAACGAAGAGCTGGAGTTGAAACCGCTTTCTGTGGCGACTTCTGTCATGGCTTTATTCGTGTTGATGAGGAGGTTGCTGGCGACCGTGGTGCGGAGTTGCATGAGATAGTCTACGAAGGTCAGGCCGGAGGTCTGGCGGAACCATCGGCTGAAGCTTTGTTCGGTCATGCTGGCGATGTCGGAGATTTCGCTGAGGGTGATGGTGTTTTGGTAGTGGTCTTGGATGTATTTTGAGACGCGTTCCATGCGTTGACTGAGCTTTTGGCTCATGACGTTGGAGTAGGCGTTGTTGGTGGAGACGGTGAGGAAATCTGGACGGTCGGCGATCATGGCCATGAGGTTGAAAAATGCGCCAATGCTGCGGAGGGGGTCTTTGCCGACGATGGTGGTGAAGGCTTGGTGTTCGGCGGGGTTGAATTGGCCCAAATTAATGCCGTAGCTCATGGCGCGGAATAGGCGCTGAAGAGAGGCACTTTCTTTGAAGCTGTTGAGCCATTCTTGGGTGAATTGGAGCCCCCAGCATTCTTTTTCCATCTGCACATCTTCCTCTTCCGTACTGACGAAGTTATGCGGGAGATAAGGACCTAAGAGGAACGCTTGCCCAGGCTCAAACTCTATCGTTTTGTTACCAATGAAGGCAAGGCCTTTGCCTTTGACAATGTAGGTGATTTCGATCTCTGGATGGTAGTGCCAATAATCGGTGAAGATGGACGGGAAAGCCTGTCCAGCTTTTTGTGCCAAGACATAGCTGTTATAGCTGCGGTCCTGTTCGGCAATGCGGATATTTTCAATGGTGGCTTTCACGCTACAATAGTTCTATCATTTGGGCTTCCCAAGGCCCATATTCGTTTTCCTCTTGCTCAAACTCGTTGGTGAAGGTTCGCCTCTCGTCTGAAGCATTGATGACTAACCGCCAGGTGCCTTGTTCCGAGGTGATCCAGAGTACGTACCAACCGTCTTTGGGGACGGCTTGCTTGATGCTAGTTTTG
>PZPA01000035.1 GCA_003045825.1 Bacteroidota bacterium | reverse complement strand
CTGTTCAGTATTTAGAAACAGGGTTCGTATCAACGGCAGTGAGAGTAAAATGGGAAGTGTTTCTAAAACACCGCTAATACCAGAAACAGCAAGCACCCATCCTAATGAAGGTATGTTTTGTTGCCTACGGTAAAAATTTACCGCGAGTGTTATGCCGTTGGAGTGGTTCATTCTAAATTAGAATTTTTGACAATCTCAATACCGTAACCACTTACACCAACCCGTTTGATTGGATTATTTGTAAGTAAATCAACTTTTCTAATTCCTAGGTAATGAATGATTTGCGCACCTATTCCAAAGTCCCTAGTATCCTTTATAAAGCTGGGAGTGGAGGTATCATTATCTTTTTTAAAGGAACGTATTCTGCTTAATAATCGGTCACCATTCGGTTCTTGATTCATATAAATTATGGCACCTCGTTTCTTCGTCGCAATTCCTTTTAAAGCCTTTTCTAAGCGTGAACTTTCATTACTTGTAAGTAAATGGAAGATATCATTTGCAACGCCTGCACTATGAATGCGTACAGGAACTACATCGTTCAGTTCCCAATCGCCCATGGTCAACGCCAAATGGACTTGATGGTTGGTTTTTTGTTCGAATGCGTGTAGCGTGAATTCTCCGTGCGGTGTCGTGATTTGAACCTTCTCTTCGAGTTCGATCAAACTTTCTTTAGACATACGGAAGGCGACAAGGTCTTCTATCGTAATGATTTTAAGATTATGCTTCACCGCTATTTCTTTGAGTTGCGGTAATCGGGCCATGGTTCCGTCCTCGTTCATAATCTCAACAATCACTCCCGCTGGAGCTAGACCAGCAAGGCGGGCTAAATCCACAGCCGCCTCGGTATGCCCGACGCGACGCAGCACGCCGCCGTCTTTCGCAATGAGGGGGAAGATATGACCTGGTCTTACCAATTGGTCAGGGCGAATGGCAGGATCTACCAATGCCTTTACCGTCATGTAGCGATCATAGGCACTTATACCCGTGGTACAACCTTCACCGATACGATCTATACTCACGGTGAAAGCAGTATTGTTCGGATCTGTATTGTTTGATACCATAGGCGGTAGGTCCAATTCCTCAGCGCGTTTTCGAAGAATAGGAGTACAAATTAGACCGCGCCCTTCCGTCGCCATGAAATTGATCATCTCTGGAGATACGAGTTCCGCGGCCGCGACAAAATCGCCTTCATTTTCGCGATCCTCGTCGTCAACTACAATAACAACTTTGCCTTGGGCAATATCTTCTAACGCTTCTTCTATGGTATTAAGACTCATGCTGATTTCTCTTAGTGGGTTGCCATACGCTTGATTTAACTCCTTTCAAATACCGAAGGAAGCCAATAAAAAGCGCTGCATTCATTGCGTAAAAATACGCTAAAGGTGTGGCCAAACCGAAGGCCAATAGGATAAACTGTGAAACAGGAATGCCAATAAGTACACTAGCAAAGAGTACCCAATGTGAGGTAAAGAGTCCAGCAATCAAGGCAAGGAGGTACAGATGTGGGGTCAGCCAACGCAATACTTTATGCAATAAAAACAGTACGCCAAAGGGATAGATGTGTTTCCATATTAATGGATAGAAGCGCATCAAGTTTTGCCAATTCCCTATACTAATACGGATTTTCCTCTTGTATTCTTCTTTCAATGAGGTACTTACATCTTCCAGTCCAATGGCCGCTTCATTGAACAGCACTTTTTGATCGCGAGAAATAAGCTGTACCGTTTGAAAGAAATCCTCCATAAAAGTGTTGGGAGGTATGGGCTGCCAAAATGATTTTCTCATGCTATATAAGCCGCCTTCCATACCAAAGCAAATGCCGTGTTTTCTGCTTTCAGCGCGACGTATCAAATTTTCAATAGAGAGGTAGGCTTTTTCATTTGTAGCAGTGCTATTTGAGACCCCGCTATCTTCATAAGCAAGGGTACCGGCAACGGCTGTGGCTATTTGAAGTGCAATTGGCCGAACCAATTCCTCTATCGTCGCTTCTTTGAATAAAATGTTTGCATCTGTGGCGATGATCACCTCAGCATCCGTTTGATCTACTAATGCATTGATGGTAGCCGATTTACCCGAGCGTCTTTCATTTACGTGAAGATGGAGCTGGGGAAATTCATGCTGCAATTCGCGAATAATATCATCTGTTCCGTCAGTACTTAAATCGCTACCAATCCAAACGGAAACACGGTCAATGGGGTATCGGGTATTATAAATACTTCGAATTTTAGGCTCAATAATGGATGCCTCATTGTAGGCAGCGAACACAATACATACCGACGGTGGTGTGAATGCTCCTGTGAAGTCGATGGGCCGTCCAGGAAAAGTTAATTGCCACAAGGGATAAACAACGTAGGTCAATCCAATCAAGCACAAGGCTGCAAGTGAAATTATCATCGTTAAACTGACCATGCCTTTGCAATATTTTCTTGAATAGATTCTGGACCAAAGCTACTAAGTATATGTTGGTTTGCGAGGGTGCCAAGCATGTTTGCTTTATCTCTAGAATCCAAGAGTTCAATGAGTGCATGTGCAAAATCTTCCGCAGAATCGGCAAGTAAAACGCCTTGGTTGGTCTCGTTAAAAAGACCTTCAGCGCCTATAGTCGTGCTTACCATAGGAATACCCCAAGATGCATTCATAATCATCTTAATGCGAACACCTGAACCGGCTAAAAGTGGTATGATTGAAATTCCATGCGATTTTGCAAAGACTTCCGCATCCGGAACACGACCGTGAACAGTACAGTTCATTCCCTCATCACTTTGGAGGTGTTTTGGGGGATTGTTTCCGGCAATGTGAAACGTTGCGTTTGGAATTTTTTGAAGAACGATGGGCCAAACTGCAGTTAAAAACCAATTCAGTCCTTGAAGATTAGGTTCCCAATCCAGCGCACCTAAGTGAAAACAAGAGAGTGGAGCTAGATCGGTCAAAAGTTCTTGACGTTCTATGGAAACAGCAATAGTCGATGTTTTTGGATTGTATCTTTCAAACCACTTTTCATCCTCATTACTGATACTCCAAACGGAATCAACAGTTTTAGTCAATGTCTTTTCAAACTTTTTCAAGCGCTTACTTTGAAGCGTTAAATACCATTTTTTTAATGGGTTTCTCTCGGCTTCGCTGGTGCGTTCCCAGATGATATGTTCCAAATTATGCGCTCTCAGTGTAGTATGTTGCGCAATCCGCTGTACTTCATTTAAATAATCGCCCATAAAGGCACCTTCCAGTAGTACAAAATCAAAGTGGCCCTGCTGAAATCCGCGAAGCCAATCGACCATGGGTTTGATGTAAAAACGAATGGAATGGTACGGTGCGCTTGTAAAGAGTAAGTTGTTTACGGCTGATGTAATAGTGGGCGATGTATTCGCATTAAAAACTTTGAGCTGGATTGCACTCGATATTTGTTTTGGGAAATCCTCTAGGTTCTTCTGATGCTTCGTCGTGTTTAAGGCACCGTAGGTGATTTCAAAGGTTTCTAATGCCAAGAGATCTTCGAGAAGCCTTGCCATAGCTATAGAACTTCCATCTTGAGAAGGATAGGGTACTTTATTAGAGAGAATGAGAAGTCGCTTCACTAGGATTTTTTAGAATTTATTCGGGCAAGGATTTTACTGAACCACTCACCAGAAACAAGTGCCGTATCGCTTGATGCACTCTTCGTTAGCCAAAGCGCGATAGGTGCAAGTATTAGAGACGGAAGCCAAATAGCAAGCGCCGGATCTAATAATAGTTCACGTCCCATCTTTTCAAAAGTGGTATTCAAAATGTGGAAAATCAAGAATGCCACGGTAGAGATGACCAATGGTAGGCCTATGCCGCCTTTACGAATGATACTACCCAGTGGAGCACCAATAAAAAACATAATCAATACACTGGCGCCAAGCGCAAATTTCTTGTAATACTCTAGAAAGTGACGCATTCTAGTTTCTTTGCGCCAATTCATTTCACGATCCATTTGCTTCAAGTAATCAAGATTGCTTCGCGCAAGTCGAATGGCATTTTGTGAGGCTCGAATTCTCATACCACTGAGCAAATTGCTCATGACATTCTCTTTAGCAATAGCAACAGAATTGCCACTCGCAACATCTATGTAATCGAATTTGTATTTGCCTTTTAAATTCTTTGTGAAGTTTTCTTGTCGTTCTATGATTTGTAAAGCAAGCGTATCTGCAGTTTCCTTTAACTGCTGGGTATTCATCATCATGTAATCTTTTCGACGCGTTTTATAAAGATCTGCATTGCTGAAATTAGTCAGTGGAAAGCGAAGGTAGGCCGTGTCAAATTCGCTCTGAGCCCAAGGCATTTTCTGACGTTCCTCCACGAATTTCCGATCGATATCTTCATAGGTAGCTCCGTTATGCAGTTCAATCTCTAAGTATTGATCATTGGCCACTGGACGCATGATTCCCGTGGATGCGACAAGCACTTTTAAATTACCTTTTTTCGCTTCCTTGTGGTCGTAGATGTAGATGTCGCTAAGTAGTTGCTCGCCTTCACCTTCTTTATTGCCGATTTTTATGCTATAGCCTTGAAAACCATTATAAAAAATACCAGGAGTAATATGAAACGCGGGCTTGCTTTTGGAAATATTTATTAAAAGACTTTGGCCCTTTAAATTGGCCACGGGTATGATGTTATTGTAGAAGTAGAACGCACCAAAAGCGATAGCAATATTGAGGACAATAAGTGAACGAATGCCTCGGAACAGGGAAATACCCGATCCTTTCATCGCAGCTAGTTCATAGTGTTCGCCAAAATTGCCAAAAGTCAATAGAGCGGCGAACAAGACGCTTACCGGCAGGGCAAAGGGGACGACGCTTGCAGCCCAATAAAAAAGTAATTCTAACAGTACGTACCATTCGATACCCTTGCCCGCGAGATCGTCTACATATTTCCAGACCATTTGCATTAAAAAGAAAAAGACCATGATACCTAAGGTCGGTATCAATGGTCTGATAAAACTTTTTAAGACGTAGAGGTCTAGTTTTTTCATTCGAGTTTAGAGTCGATAAAACCCTTCAAATTCCTTTGCATTAATGTTAAACATCTCCTCATTTAAGGGAACGTTTGTCTCGTAAGAATCTACACTGAAAACAGTTTTTACGCCGTTTGTGCCATATTGTGTGTAGTTTTCGAGCAGTAACTTTTTAACGTCAATACCGATTATTATTTCTTTCACTTCTTCACTAGCAACGGGTCGAAGCGCAACATATTGTATAGATTTTCCGTTCTCTTGTGCTTTACCAGCCATTTTATAACTGTACCCGCTTTGATAGTTTTTTAAAATATCCGCGGGGCTTAGTGACGTTTCTTCATCTGAAGCGGTAGTTTCTATTTCCTCGTCTTCAGGATAGATTAGATACGCTTTTGAGCCGTCAGAGAGAAATTCAAAGGCATCAGTCTTTACGCGTACTTGCTCCCCTAAGGCAAACAGTTCACCCTTAGAGCTGCGCTCCTTCATGCCGCCGTTACTAGGCGCTCCAATAGTATTGGTGAAGGATATATGCTGTGTTTCGAGCGCTAGCGTATGCTCATAAACATCATTGAGCAAAGCTTTCGCATCCGTGTGCGTTTGTGCTTGCGCTAAAAAGGGTACAATCAGTAAAGCGAATAGTTTCATACCGGCGAATTTACGCATCTCCATTCAATTTCTGTTCCAAAGCCATTTCATCTGGAATTAAAACTTGTCTGGCCTTGGAACCCTCGAAGGGTCCTAGTATTCCAGCCGCTTCTAATTGGTCTACAATACGACCTGCTCTATTGTATCCCAATTTCAATTTTCTTTGAATCATCGAAGTAGATCCTTGCTGGGTAAGGACCACTAAACGAGCAGCATCTTCAAATAAGGAATCTCTATCTGATGGATCTATTTCGCCAACACCGCCACCTTCTTCACCAACGTATTCTGGCAACTGATAAGCCATAGGGTAGGCTTGTTGGTTACCTATAAAATCGCAAATCGCTTCAACTTCAGGCGTGTCAACAAAGGCACATTGGAGTCGTACGAGATCAGAACCTTGCGAAAAGAGCATATCTCCCTTTCCGATAAGTTGATCGGCACCGCCCGCATCAAGAATAGTTCGAGAATCAATTTTCGAGGTCACTCTAAATGCAGCTCTCGCAGGGAAATTTGCTTTTATGATACCTGTGATAACATTTACAGAAGGCCGCTGGGTGGCTACGATCAAATGGATACCAATGGCCCGGGCCAGCTGCGCAAGTCGTGCGATAGGCATCTCAACCTCTTTTCCGGCTGTCATGATAAGATCGGCAAATTCATCGATCACTAGCACTATGTACGGTAGGAATTTGTGGCCCTCTTCAGGATTCAATCGTCTTGAAATGAATTTAGCATTGTATTCCTTGATGTTTCTAACCATTGCACCTTTCAGCAGCTCATACCGGTTGTCCATTTCAATACACAACGAATTCAAAGTATGAATCACTTTTGCTGTATCGGTAATAATGGCCTCATCTGTATCGGGAAGAACAGCGAGGTAGTGCCGTTCAATTTTATTGTAAAGCGTCAGTTCTACTTTCTTAGGATCAACGAGAACAAATTTGAGTTGACTAGGGTGTTTCTTGTAAAGCAGTGATGTTAAAATTGCATTTAAGCCAACAGACTTTCCTTGTCCGGTAGCACCTGCCATAAGAAGGTGAGGCATTTTTGCCAAATCAAAAATGAAGTTTTCATTCGTTATGGTGCGGCCCATAGCAACGGGTAATTCCATGTTTGACTCTTGGAATTTTTTGCTTGCGATGACCTGACGCATACTTACGACTTGAGGGTTGGCATTTGGAACCTCAATGCCTATAGTTCCTTTACCGGGAATAGGTGCAATAATTCTAATTCCCAAAGCAGCAAGACTCAATGCAATGTCGTCTTCGAGGTTTTTAATTTTTGAAATTCTAATTCCTGCTGCTGGAACAATTTCATATAAGGTAACCGTAGGACCTATGGTAGCTTTGATTTCCTTAATCTCAATACTGTAGTTTTTTAATGTGTCTACAATACGGTTCTTATTCGCTTCAATCTCGTCTTTGTCGAAGGTGATTTTACCATCACCATAGGGTTGAAGTAATTCAATTTTAGGCAATTGAAACCTGCTCAAATCTAAAGTAGGATCGTATTCACCAAAGTCCTTGACTTTCTTATTGATAGACTTTTCATCCTCAACTGCTTCTTGATGAACTTCAACTACAACATCTAATGTGGAAGCTGCATCAATACGCGCTTTGTTTTGTACTGAACTATCTGTGACGGTTGGTCTAGAAATGACTTCAGGTTGTGGAGTCATCTCTTCTTCTGGTTCTGGAGAAAGTTCGACCGCGTGAACCAGAATATCATCTTGTGGCTCAGGAGTGATTTCCGGGGATGAGTTCAGGTTTTCTTCAGAAGGGCGCTCCGTTTCTGGCAGTGGCTTGGGCGCGCGCCAACTAAATGTGAGTGACCGAATTTTTAAGGCAACAACAATATACAGCAGCCCTGCGGTGAAGAGTACCAGTAAGACTCCCATACGGCCTAAATAAAGGGCTAGTTTCAAATAAATATAGTACCCTGATAAGCCCGACAGAAGGGTTGGTTGATGGTTTGCAATCCAGCCAAACAGCAACGCGACAAGAAAAGTGGTGGCTAAAAGATGGTTGAATAAAACCCAAGGTTTAATGCGGTTTAAGGTAAAAGCATGTTTTAGTCCTAAGAGCATGACCCACAAGGGAACGAACAGACCCGCAAGACCAAAACCTTCAAGAACAAGTAGACTGGCTATGGCGTTTCCTAGTCTCCCGAAAATGTTCCCTACGTAGTCCGGGTGGGCGTATTCTCCTGAAGAAGTTGTGGACAAACTGAAGTCTTGGGTCCAATTCTGATAAAAGCTGATAATGGCGATGGCAGTAAAGAAACCGATCATAACAAGGAGCAACGAGCCGAATATTTTCGTCGTAGGGTCTCCTGTAATTTCCTTAGTATCAGCGGTTAGCTGTTTGAATTGAACGGAGAACTTTGACGGTTCCTTTGGAGTCTTCTTAGTAGATTTTTTCGCCATGGGTGTCGGTGTCTTATACATTCAAAAATAAGCCTGTAGTCGTTAGTAAACTCGGGCCTTTCAATAGCGTTATCAACACATTAAAGCCTTAAATTTGTCATTCAAACAGATTTTCATGCAAATTCTACCAGAAATTCAAAACGAATATGGACGCTTAGACACTGTGGTGGTGGGATTAGCCATGCGAATGGGTGGTGTTCCAAAATTGGAAGAATGTTACGATGCACGCAGTTTTGAGGCTGTAAAACAAGATGTTTTCCCAGAAGAAGAGGCATGCATGCTCCAACTCAAAGGATTGATCGAAATTCTAGAGAACAATGGAGTCAAGGTATTGCGACCGTCACTCATCCATTCTTTGAACCAAGTATTTGCAAGAGATATCGCATTTGTAATCGAAGACCAGTACATCATACCAAATGTAATAGAGGATCGTGCAGAAGAACGCGATGCAATGTCTGAAATAGAAGAAACTATTCCATCGGGCAACATCATCATGATGCCTAACGGATGTTACGCAGAAGGGGGCGATGTGATTGTAGACAATGACTTCGTTTTAGTCGGAGTCAGCGACAATGCGACCTTTGATGCTTATAAAACTGCACGAACCAACTACAGAGGAATGGACTATTTAGCGGATGAATTTCCAGCTAAAGAATTTAAAGGATTTGAATTATTCAAGGACGATCGTGATCCTTTAAAGGGTTCGTTGCATTTGGATTGTGCTTTTCAAACTGTTGGTGGCGGGGCACTCATCGCACCGCACTTGTTCAAGAATGAATCTGATGTGCAGTGGCTGATAGAGCGTTACGGAGCAACGAATGTTTATCGCTGTTCACCTGAAGAAGCGTATTTCCTTGCCACAAACGTCTTCAGCTTTAGCCCATCCGATGTGGTTGTTTCAGCCAAATGCGAGGCCATGCAAGAATGGTTAAAGAATAGAGGCATGAACGTACATTCCTTGGTGTACGATGAGATAGTAAAAATGGGCGGTTTACTTCGTTGTACAACGATGCCTTTAAAGCGATTGTAGATGACGAATAATGCTACAAATAAACTGTTAATGGTACGACCAGTTGCCTTTGCGATGAACGAGCAAACAGCGGTCGATAATTATTACCAAAAGAAGGAATCGGGCAAAATGAACGCTCAGGAATCGGCTCGTGATGAGTTTGATGGATTGGTAGAAAAATTGCGTGCGGAAGGTGTTCAAGTTGAAGTTTTAGAAGATACACATGTTCCTCACACACCTGATAGCATTTTTCCAAACAATTGGATCAGTATGCACCAAGATGGTCGAGTAGCGCTGTACCCAATGAAAGCCGAGAATAGACGACTGGAACGTCGCACCGATATTTTTGAAGAATTGCAGTCTCGTGGTTATGAAGTAACGACAACGGTAGATTATACAGCTGCAGAGCAGAAGGAGCTATTCCTCGAGGGCACAGGTTCTATGGTATTAGATCATGATTCTAAAATCGCCTACATGGCTCGTTCACAGCGCGCTGATGAGGGCTTATTTCATGCGTTTTGTAAAGACTTCAACTACGAGCCTGTGGTGTTCACCGCTTACCAGGAAACGCCGGACGGGATAGGACAGATCTACCATACCAATGTCATGATGTGTGTTACAGATGCTTATGTATTGGTGTGTCTAGATACCATTCATGATGCGAATGAACGAGCTTTAGTAGAAGAGGCAATTCTTAAAAGTGGTAAAGAAATCCTTGTTATAAGCGTGGAACAAAAAAGCAACTTTGCCGGCAATATGCTCTTAGTGAAAGGCGCCGCGGATGAATTAATTTTGGTGATGAGTTCTAGTGCCTACAAGGCATTAAATGAGGACCAAAAAGACTTTATAACCCAACACCACAGGATACTTCATAGCGATTTACATACCATAGAAACCCTTGGTGGAGGTAGTGCACGATGTATGTTAGCAGAAATATATTTGACTAAAACTGCATAAATGAGTTTAGAACAAAACATAAGCAAAGCCTTAAATGAACTCTACAGCGTTCAGGTCGAACCTGAGCTGCAGGAAACGCGTAAGGAATTCGACGGTGATGTTACTTTGGTCGTCTTTCCTTTTGTTCGTGCGGCGAAAAAGAAACCAGAAGAGGTCGCTGAAGAGTTGGGAAACAAGCTTTTAGAATTATCTGCCATAGCTGACTTTAACGTCGTGAAGGGGTTCTTAAACCTGACTTTGGATCGCAGCGTTTATGTGGACCAATTCAAAACTTTTGCGTCGGACCCTCATTTTGGGCTTCCAACGCCAGGGTCTAGAGGTGCCTACATTGTAGAATACAGTTCGCCAAATACCAACAAACCCTTGCACCTTGGCCACATTCGAAATAACCTTCTTGGCTATTCAGTGGCAGAGATTTTAAAAGCAAATGGTGTTGCAGTGTCAAAGGTTCAGATCATTAACGATCGTGGAATCCATATTTGTAAGTCTATGCTCGCATGGCAGGAATACGGGAATGGCGAAACACCTGAATCGACGGGATTAAAAGGCGATCATTTGGTAGGTAAGTATTACGTCAAATTTGATCAGGTCTACAAAGAGGAGATGAAACGCTTGCTTGATGAAGGTAAAACTGGCGATGAAGCTAAGAAATTGGCCCCGTCGCTGCTGAAAGCGCAAGAGATGCTGCTTAAGTGGGAGCAAGGCGATGCGGAAGTGGTGACACTTTGGAAAACCATGAATAATTGGGTATACACTGGTTTTAATACAACGTACACCAAATTAGGCGTTGATTTTGATAAGAATTATTACGAGAGTCAGACCTACGTTCTAGGAAAAGACGACGTAAATAAAGGGCTTGAATCTGGTGTCTTCTACAAGAAAGACGACGGTTCGGTTTGGATTGACCTGGAGGATGAAGGGTTAGATCATAAATTAGTTCTACGCAGCGATGGAACCAGTGTCTACATGACGCAAGATATAGGAACCGCCATTCAACGATTTAAGGATTTCGATGCAAAGGGAATGACATACGTAGTCGGTAACGAGCAAGATTACCATTTTAAGGTGCTTTTCTTGATTCTTTCAAAGCTGGGCTATCCTTGGGCAGAACAGCTGCATCATTTGAGCTACGGAATGGTAGATTTACCTTCAGGAAAGATGAAGAGTAGAGAGGGTACTGTAGTTGATGCCGATGATCTTATTGATGGAATGGTAGCGGATGCAGAAGCTATCTCAAAGGAATTGGGCAAATTGGACGGTCTTGAAATTGCTGCGCAGAAAGAGCTCTTTACTACGCTCGGAC
The DNA here is from genome assembly GCA_003045825.1 of Bacteroidota bacterium. Taxonomy (GTDB): domain Bacteria; phylum Bacteroidota; class Bacteroidia; order Flavobacteriales; family Schleiferiaceae; genus UBA10364. The sequence goes on along the minus strand of PZPA01000035.1, from coordinate 7,774 downwards.
TGGGCGCCCTAAAGTACTTTATACTGAAGGTAGACCCGAAGAAACGAATGTTGTTTAATCCAGCGGAAAGCATCGATTTTAACGGACATACAGGCCCCTTTATTCAATACGCCTACGCACGCATTCAAAGCCTTCAAAGAAAAGCACCAGAGAGTAGTGAGTTGGATTGGTCGACTTTGACCCTGAATGAAGACGAAACAATCGTTATCAAATCGCTTTTGCAATTCTCGGATATAGTAGACCAAGCAGCCAGAAATTTTTCTCCGGCGGTTTTGGCTAATTACGCGTATGAATTGGTCAAGAAATACAATGGTTTTTATCAGAATAATAGCATCTTAAAAGCGGAAACCGAACAAAGTATTGCTTTCAGGTTGTTGTTGAGTAAGAAAGTAGGCGAAGTAATTAAAGCTTCGATGAATTGCTTGGGAATCCAAGTACCAAATAGAATGTAAGATGAGTAAAGAAGTAAGAGCCTTAGCGCCCAATGCAGTTTGGAACCACTTTGCAGATTTAAATGCAGTACCCCGTCCTTCGAAGAAGGAAGAGCGTGTGATCCAATTCATGGTCGATTTTGGCCATAGTTTGAGCCTACCCACAGAGGTAGACCATATCGGTAACGTGTTTATCAGAAAGCCGGCATCCGCTGGAATGGAGGATAAAACGCCAGTTGTCTTGCAGGCGCACCTTGATATGGTACACCAGAAAAACAATGATACCATCTTCGACTTTGACAAAGAGGGAATTAAAATGGTGGTTGATGGTGATTGGGTAAAGGCACAAGGCACAACGCTTGGTTCAGATAATGGTATGGGCGTTGCTTTTATTATGGCGGTACTCTCCTCAAATACTATTGCTCACCCGGCTATTGATGCACTCTTCACTATAGATGAAGAAACTGGAATGACCGGTGCTCTGGAGTTAAAAGGCGGCATGCTCAATGGAAAGATTCTGTTAAATATTGATACGGAAGACGACGATGAATTGACCATAGGTTGTGCGGGTGGTATTGATGTAACGGCGACACATTCGTTTGAAATGGAAGCCCTAAAAGAAGAGACTTTAGCCTACGAAATCACTATCAAAGGATTGAATGGCGGCCACAGCGGTATGGACATTCATAAAGGTCTTGGTAATGCGAATAAATTAATGAACCGTTTGCTCGATCGTTTGGGTGATGCGGTCCAATTGGTAGCTTTAGATGGCGGGAGCCTTCGAAATGCAATACCAAGGGAAAGTGTCGCTCAAGTAGTATGGCACGGGAGTGAAGAGGCATTTGAAGAGGTAATCACGGAGGTTGGAGAAGAGTTCGTAGATGAGCATTCAACCACGGATGCGGATATTGAGATCAGTTGCGAATCTATTGAAAAACCAACTTTAGCCCTTTCTCAAGCGGCCAGTCAATCCATCATCAGTGCTGTATATGCATGCCCAAATGGAATTTACCGTATGTCGCCTGATATCCCAGGATTAGTACAGACTTCTAATAACCTAGCGCGTGTTGCATTAAAGGACGGCGCGCTTACGGTTATGTGCTTAACTCGAAGTGCCGTTGAGACAGAGAAAATGGATTTGGCGCGTGGCATCCAGCGCATTTTTGAAACGGCGGGTTGTACTGTTGAGTTGAGCGGTGATTACCCAGGTTGGGCACCTAATCCAAAGAGTAATATTCTGACAACGATGAGCGGCCTGTACCGCAATCTTTTTCAGGACGAGCCTAAAATACAGGCCTGTCATGCTGGCTTGGAATGTGGGATCTTAGGTACAAATTACCCAGATATGGAATTGATTTCTTTTGGACCAAACATTCGGGGAGCGCACTCACCGGATGAAAAGTGTCAAATCAGTTCTGTTCAGAAGAGTTGGAAATTCTTCTTAGCGACTTTAGAAAATATACCAAACGTTTAAGCACATGTTTGAAAGTTTAAGTGACCGTTTAGAGGGTGCTTTTGATGTCCTCAAAGGAAACCATAAGATTACCGAATTAAACATTGCGGATAGTGTTAAGCAAATCCGTAGGGCTTTAGTTGAGGCCGATGTTAGTTTTAAAATTGCGAAAGACTTTACAAATACTGTAAAAGCAAAAGCGCTCGGACAAGGGGTTATTTCCGCCGTTAAGCCAGGCCAGGCTATGGTTAAGATCGTTCGCGATGAAATGGCTGAGTTGATGGGGGGTCAAGCAGAAGGTTTGAACCTTACCTCGTCTCCTGCAATCCTATTGATGGCGGGCCTACAAGGTTCAGGTAAAACGACCCATAGCGCAAAATTGGCCAATTATTTACTGCATAAAAAAGCACGGAAGCCGCTATTGGTCGCCTGTGATGTATATAGGCCGGCAGCCATTAACCAGCTCCAAGTGCTCGGCGAACAGCTTGGTATAGAGGTTTACGCGGAAGTAGGCAATCAAGATCCAGTGAGCATTGCAGTAAATGCGGTAAAACACGCTAAAAGCAACGGCTACAATACGGTTATCGTGGATACGGCGGGTCGTTTAGCTGTTGATGAAGCGATGATGGACGAAATCGGGCGTCTACACAAAGCGGTCGCGCCACAAGAAACATTGTTCGTTGTCGATGCGATGACTGGACAAGATGCAGTGAACACAGCGAAGGCCTTTAATGATGTCCTAGATTTTGAAGGCGTTATACTGACAAAGCTGGACGGCGATACTCGAGGTGGTGCTGCCTTAACCATCAAGTCTGTGGTTAATAAGCCCATTAAGTTTATTGGTACTGGTGAGAAAATGGAAGCGTTAGACGTCTTCTATCCGGACCGTATGGCAGACCGCATCTTAGGGATGGGAGATGTTGTAAGTCTTGTTGAAAAAGCGCAAGAACAATTTGACGAGGAGAGTGCTCGAAAAATGAGCAAGAAAATCTCTCAAGACGCCTTTGGCTTCGATGATTTCATGGAACAGATCCAGCAAATCAAGAAGATGGGAAACATGAAAGACCTCATGGGTATGATTCCAGGTATGGGAAAGGCACTAAAAGATGTTGATATTGATGACGACGCTTTTAAACACATAGAAGCAATGATCAACTCCATGACGCCTTCAGAGCGCCAGCAACCCGACACCATCAATGGGTCACGCAGAAAACGTATCGCCTCGGGTTCTGGAAGGACCGTTCAGGATGTAAACAACCTTTTGAAGCAGTTCACTGATATGCGTAAAGTCATGAAAATGATGCAAAGTGGTGGTGGAAAAAGAGGAATGATGAATATGATGCGCGGAATGCGCTAAAGAATGAGCCTATGGTAGTATTAGACGGAAAAGAAACCTCAGCCAAAATCAGACAAGAATTGGCGCTCAAGGTCAAAGAATTAAAAGCACAAGGCAGAAAGGTGCCGCATCTCGCCGCAATTTTGGTAGGGGAGGACGGTGCTTCTCGCACCTATGTAAATGCGAAAGTTCGTGACTGTGAAGAGGTGGGCTTTGGCTCGACGTTAATTAAGTTGCCCGCTGAGACGACAGAGGCGGAACTTTTGAAGGCCATAGGTAAGCTTAATCACGACGAAGATATTGACGGGTATATTGTACAGCTGCCATTACCGAAACATATCGATGAAACAAAGATTTTACTCGCTGTGGACCCCAGAAAGGATGTGGACGGTTTTCACCCACAAAACGTAGGTAAAATGACTTTAAATTTACCAACCTATATTCCTGCTACTCCGCAGGGTATTGTTGAATTACTGCGTCGTTATGAAGTGCCGACGGAGGGAAAGAATTGTGTAGTCATAGGTCGTTCGAACATTGTAGGTTCACCCATGTCAATCTTGTTAAGTCAACACAATTATCCTGGAAATTGTACAGTTACGCTTTGCCATAGTCGAACAAGAGACCTTGAGGAAATTTGTCGAAATGCAGATATAATTGTTGCGGCCTTAGGCCGTCCTGGTTTTGTTACTGCCGACATGGTAAAAGAGGGCGCCTGTGTTATTGACGTAGGTATCACCCGCATAGATGACAGTTCAAAAAAGAGTGGCTTTAGATTATTGGGTGATGTAGACTTTGATGCGGTTGCCCCTAAGTGTAGTTTCATAACACCTGTACCTGGAGGGGTAGGTCCAATGACACGTGCCGCGTTGATGATGAATACCATGAAGGTAACTGAGCTCGAGGATTAAGTGAAAGATATTCAAACCTCAAATAGCTACAAGCAATCGGACATTAGGGACGGACGCGTCGTACCTCTAATGGAGGAATTCTATACCATTCAAGGAGAAGGCTTTCATACTGGAAAGGCAGCGTATTTTGTGAGAATCGGAGGTTGCGATGTCGGTTGCCATTGGTGCGATGTTAAAGAAAGTTGGAACCCGGATAGTCACCCGCCAACACCAATTGATGCTATAGTGACCAATGCCTTAAAGTACAGTAAAACTATTGTCGTTACAGGGGGGGAACCTTTGACTTGGAATATGCATCCGTTAGTTTCCGCTTTAAAAGCTAAGGGAATGCAAGTTTATGTAGAAACTTCAGGTGCCTACAAGCTTACTGGAGATTGGGATTGGATTTGCCTAAGCCCTAAGAAAACGGCGAAGCCCCTAGAAGCGTACTACAACGCTGCGCACGAGCTAAAGGTTATCATATACAACCAAAACGACTTTAAGTGGGCTGAAGAACATGCCGCGAAGATGCACGAAGGTTGCCAATTGTTTTTACAGCCAGAATGGAGTAAACGCGAAGAAATGATGCCTCATATCGTGGATTATGTAATGATGCACCCAAAATGGAAGGTGAGCTTACAGACGCACAAATACATGCACATTCCATAGCGCATGGGAAGGGTACTTTCGACAGGAGAAGCAGTTAAATTGTTAATGGACGGCCACATCGTGGCTTTGCCCACTGAAACCGTTTATGGTTTAGGGGCTGATGCAACGAATAAGGAGGCCGTGGCGAACGTTTTCAAAGCGAAGAATCGTCCAAGTTTTGACCCATTGATTGTGCATGTTCCCACGCTAAAGGCTGTGCAAGAAGTCGCAGTACTTTCAAAGCGAGCCGAACAGCTCTTTCTTGCGTTTAGCCCGGGCCCATTGACGGTAGTATTGCCAAAAAGAAAGTGTATTCCAGATCTGGTAACTAGCGGTCATTCAACAGTAGCTGTAAGAATACCTGCACACCCAATAATGTTACAAGTACTCCAGGCAAGCGGACTTTACATCGCTGCGCCAAGTGCGAATCCATTTGGTTTTACTTCACCAACTACCGCTCAACATGTACTGGACCAGTTAGGAACAGCCATCTCAGGGGTGGTAGACGGCGGTCCTTGCACTGTTGGAATTGAGAGCACTATTGTCGATATGAGTACAGATGTTCCTAAAGTTCTTAGGTTAGGCGGTATGGCATTAGAACAATTAGAACAGATACTTGGACCTGTTGAGACTCAGTTAAGTTCCTCAAATCCTAATGCGCCGGGGATGCTAAGTTCCCATTACAATCCGGGAGCTACCATTGAGTTATACCCAGATCGAGAAGCACTCGTTGCAGCGGTCAGTTCTAATAATGATGCTATAGGCGTCCTATATTGGGGTGAACCCTTACCCATAGCGAACAGCTTTAATTTAAGCCCGAAATGTGTGGATACTGAAGCAGCATCTAACCTTTTCATGGGTTTACGGGAATTGGGGAAATCGAAAGTGACCAAAATCTATGCGCACTTATTTCCTGAAAAAGGTCTAGGAAGAGCAATTAATGATAGGCTACAACGCGCTGCTAATAAATAAGTTGCATTAAGAGGTTTACCTGCCATTTTAATAGAAAAATCTTTCTATTTTAATGGAATGAACAAGATCCTACTTTTTCTTGCACTCTTGTGCACGAATACACTATTTGCACAACTTAGCGGAACAGTGGTGGACCCACGTGGTGAACCGGTAATAGGTGCGAGCGTGGTATTATTGAATCAATCGACGCCAACAAATATTGGTACAGTGACCGATTTTGATGGAAATTGGTCGATAAACATCTACGGGAAGAATGCCGAAAATGCAGTAGTTCGTATACAAAGTATGGGTTTTCAAGCCCAGGATTATAAAACATCAAAGCCTTCTGGGAATCGTATCACCTTAGAGCCGGATCAAAACGTGCTTAAGGAAGTTAGTGTAGTGCAACAAAGACTAAGCGCTCAGCAAGAGAAAAGTGCACTTACGGTCGAAAGTATGGATGCGCTTGCGATCAAGGAGAGTCCTAGCGTTAGTTTTTACGATCACTTGGGGACGTTGAAAGGGGTAGACTTGACAAGTGCAAGTATTGGTTTTAAAATCATTAATACTCGAGGGTTCAATAGCACTTCACCTGTTCGATCGCTGCAATTGATTGACGGTGTGGATAACCAAAGTCCTGGACTAAACTTTAGCCTAGGTAATTTTTTAGGTGCACCAGATTTAGATATAGTAACCGTCGATGTTATTGCGGGTGCAAGCACTGCTTTTTATGGACCCAGTGCCTTTAATGGCGTAATATCCATGCAAACGAAAGATCCCTTTCAATTCACAGGGTTGAGCGCAAGTTTAAAAGCAGGAGAACGTAATTTGACAGAGTTTTCAATGCGTTGGGCCGCAAAGGTGAATGAAAAATTCGCTTATAAAATCAATGTGTTTGCCCTAAAGGCCGACGATTGGGAGGCGAATAACATGGATCCGACAGATATCAGTCGGGATGATGCAACAAATCCGGGTGGATACGATGCCGTGAATCGCTATGGAGACGAAGATTGGTGGGATGACGGCGGTGATGTGAAATTTTATGCTGGTATGGGTAGGTTTTATCGTCCGGGCATTGAAGAAAAGCATTTGGTAGATTATGATACTGAAAATCTAAAATTAACCACGGCGCTTCACTACAAGTTAACTGATGAAATCACGGGTATATATGCCTTGAATTTTGGTTCCGGAACCACCGTTTATCAGGGAGAAAATCGTTTTAGTCTAAAGGATATATTGTTTTTGCAAAACCGTGTAGAGTTGCGCAATGAAGGAAAATGGTTCTGGCGTGCGTATTCAACGCATGAAGATGCAGGAAACAGTTACGACGCATACTTCACCGCATTGCGGATGCAAGACAGTATCGTTTCTAATCAGTTTTACAGCAATCAATACCGTACATTCTGGCAAATATTCTCGAAGCCGCAAGTACGGGCTTTGCCTGGTGCGCCAGCGAACAATTTACCATTGAATGAATATTCAGAACAAATGAATGTGCTGATCCAGGATAATCTAGATTTCTTCCACGAATTGCACGATTCTACAAGCAGTACAGTTTTGAATTTTATGGAAGCTGTCTACGGTTTCCCAGTACGCAATTACCTTATTGCTGGTACGACGGACTTCGAAAATCTAAAAAATCATATTACCTCCTCATTATTTACTGAAGGAGGGAGTCGGTTCTACGATAGATCAGCGTTATACCATACTCAAGGAGAGCGTACGTTTACGCTCAATAACGGCGGTGTATTGAGAGTTGGGGGAAATTTCCGTTTGTATACTCCTAAAAGTGCGGGTACCATATTCGCCGATACAGCGGGCACTGTTATCACTAATAGAGAAGCAGGATTGTATGGCGGTTGGGAGCGGTCCTTTATAGATGAGCGACTCAAATTAAGTGCAACGGGTCGAATCGATAAAAATCAAAATTTTAAGGCTTTAGTGTCGCCTGCCTTCTCTTCTGTGTATAAGGCAACAGCGAATCAAACGTTCCGACTAAGTTTTTCTAGCGCCATTCGAAACCCAACATTGGCCGACCAGTATTTGAATTATAACGTCGGTAGAGCGG
>PZPA01000098.1 GCA_003045825.1 Bacteroidota bacterium | reverse complement strand
ACGATTCATTCTTTGGCAAGGCACAATCGGCCCGTCGTTTGGTTCAAGAGTGGACAGACAAAACACTCGAAGAATACGACGCCATTTTATGCCCTACCTCACCTACGACAGCATTTGAGATTGGACGAGAGGTCAGCGACCCCACGGTGAACTATTTAGAAGATATTTTTACAGTACAAGCAAATATTGCAGGCGTTCCTGCCGTTAGTATTCCTATGGGCGTCCACGCTAACGGACTTCCGATGGGTCTACAACTCATGGGGAAAAACGGTGCGGATTTGGACGTATTGGCCATGGCCGATTGGATCCAAAACCACTAACAATGCGCACTACAACTGCCTTACTTTTTACCTTCATTTTTGCATCCGCCTTTTCCCAGGCTGCTGATACAACTGCCCTTTCCGGGGATACGACTGCAGCTTCTTCTGACCGCGCCACTGTTTTAGACAGTGCGGCTTTATGGGCCCTGGATGCGCGACTTGAAAAATTGGATTCTGAGCACGTTTTTCGCACTGCTGCGCAGATTAAGGCCATTGATACCGTACATCCGCTTCCGCTGACGGACAGCATCTTTGAGCACTACATGGCCGAATTGGACCAGCGTACCCCGTTTGAGATGACCTACAATCCCATCGTTCGTAAATACATCGAGCGCTACCTCAAATACGGAACTGCGCGGTTAAGTCGCATGATGGCCCACGGGCAGTACTACTTCCCAATGTTTGAAGAGCACCTCGACAAGTACGACATGCCCCTCGAGATCAAATATCTAGCAGTAGTAGAAAGCGCGCTCAACCCCAAGGCACGCTCATATGTTGGGGCGACTGGTTTATGGCAGTTCATGTACAGTACAGGAAAAATGTACGACCTCAAGGTGAACAGCTACGTTGATGACCGTAACGATCCCTTAAAAAGTACCGAAGCCGCGTGCCAATACATGCTTAAGATGTATGACGTTTTTGAAGATTGGAACCTCGTTTTAGCTGCATATAATAGTGGTCCGGGAAATGTCCGCAAAGCCATTCGTCGCAGCGGTGGAAAAACATCCTACTGGGAAATACGTCCGTTTTTACCGCGGGAAACTTCTGCCTATGTGCCTTTGTTCATTGCAGCGACCTACGCGATGGAGTACGGTCATATGTACGGAATAGGACCCGCAGATATTCCCGCTTACTACATTGAAACCGATACGGTACGCATAACCAATCAGTTGCATTTTCAGCAAGTGGAGCAACAGCTCGGCGTTGAACCGGACCTGTTAGAATTCTTAAATCCACAGTACAGATACAAGATTATTCCGGTGGTCGATGGCGCCGATTATTTCATTACCCTACCAAAGGAAAGTGCAGTGGCGTTTAGAGCACAGCAAGATTCTATATACACCGTTGCTGCTAGCTATTTTGAGTCACGCGCCAGTACGATGCCCGAATTCACACAAATGAACGAACGGACCACGCACCGTGTAAAGAGCGGTGAAACCTTAGGGCACATCGCTGGTAAATACGGCGTAGGTGTAAGTGAAATAAAACGGTGGAACGGGTTGACTTCAGATATGATTCGTGTGGGGCAACGTATTGTCGTTTACCCACGCCGCATCTAATCCATTATCCCAAAAGGCTTTTGGTCTACTTTTTGCCTACTTTCAAGTACTAATTCCTGCATTATGTTACGCAACAGCGCTTTAGCCACATTTATTGTTACCGTTTCACTTTCACTCGTCGTCTTTAGCGGATGTACGGAGAAAAACGCAGACGGAACGACGAAAAAGAAAGAGCGCATTCTACCTCCCTCAAGCGGCACGCACAGTGAGCTTTTGCTTGTTATGCCAGACGAACTTTGGGAAGGTGCCCCGGGAGAACAGTTTAGAGAATGGTACCTAGCAGATGTAGAAGGGTTGCCGCAAGCGGAGGCCTATTTTGATGCCTCGCGCGTGGAGCCTCAAGAGGTCAATAAGATTTTACAAAAAACCAAGAGCATACTCTGGGTTGAAAAAAGCGATACTGCTTTTGTGAAAATGCAGAAAGATTTGTGGGCGCGCCCGCAACGGATCGTTCGTATAACAGCGCCAAGCGAAGAAGCTATAGCGAAGTCCATAAAAGAAAGTGCAAAGCAATTGATGGACGCTTTTAAGGAGCATGATATGAGTGTGATTCAGGGTCGGCTGAAGAAATCTGCTTACGCATATACCCATGAGAATTTGAAAGATATCGGCATCAAAAGCATGCTGCTGCATCAAGGTTTTGACCCCACATTGGACAAAGAGGATCTGAAGATTTTCGCAACGAAGACTGTGAAGACCATTCAGTATGTTATCGTGAGTGAACGCCCTATGTCCGAAGGTCTGGTCAGTGTTGATGCGATTATTGCGCACCGCGACAGCATCGGAAAAAACTATTTTGAGGGCACGTACGAAGGGTCGTATATGTCTACGGAATTGATGATTCCGCCCAGCATTGAGAATACAGAAATCAGCGGGATGTTTGCCATTGAAACGCGCGGATTGTGGCGAATGAATGGCGATTTCATGGGTGGCCCGTTTTTATCCTACACCATTTACGACGAGAAAAACGACCGCATTTTGACCATTGAAAGCCTACTATACGGACCTACTGCCAAGAAGCGAAATGTGGTGTTAGAAATGGAGGCAATGATGCGTTCCATTAAGTTGTAGCAAAGCCGCCTATACTGTACCTTGGGGAGACAAACCCAAAGAAGCATGTTACAAGTAGCTACAAGAGAAGGTGTATTGACCATCACCTTTGATCGTCCCGACAAATTCAACGCATTTAACCGCGAACTCGCCATGGGTGTGCAGGAGGCATTGCGCCTTGCTTCAACAGATGTGAAGGTTCGTTGCGTTGTGATTACTGGAGCGGGTAAGGCCTTTTGTGCCGGTCAAGATCTAGGTGAAGCCATCGCTGAAGACGGCCCCACATTGCGCGATATCGTTGCGAAGCATTACAATCCCATCATTAAAGCCATTAGAGAATTGCCTAAACCGGTCATTGCTGCAGTAAATGGCGTAGCTGCCGGGGCAGGCGCAAATATTGCGCTAGCGTGCGATATAGTCATCGCCCATGAGAAGGCAAGTTTTGTACAAGCCTTTAGTAAAATTGGCCTTATACCAGATAGCGGGGGTACGTTTACTTTACCCAGGTTGGTTGGATTCCAACACGCCAGTGCGCTGATGATGACAGGCGACAAGGTACCTGCTGCTCAAGCGCAGCGGATGGGAATGGTATACCAAGTGTTTCCTGAAGAGGACTATGAAGGAGAAGTTGCAGCATTAGCATTGCGAATGGCTCAGATGCCTACGAAAGGATTGGCACTGACTAAGCGTGCATTGAATGCAGCAGCAACGAACGATCTCAACACCCAATTGGACCTTGAAGAAGCGTTGCAAACGAAGGCGGGAAAAACATACGATTTTAACGAAGGTGTACAGGCATTTTTAGAAAAACGCGCACCGGATTTTAAAGGAGAATAAAATGAAAGTAGCTGTATTAGGTGCAGGTGCCATGGGCACTGGGATTGGACAGATTGCCGCACAGAATGGGTGTGACGTCGTGTATTACGACAGTTTCCCTGGTGCCACAGACCGCAGTAAAGCTTCAATAGAAAAAATCTTTGGCCGACTGGTCGAGAAAAGTAAAATCACTTCAGACCAAAAAGAAGAAATGCTAGGCCGCATGAGGTGGAGTGCAGATTTAGAGGCCGTTACAGGTGCAGATCTTGTGGTTGAAGCCGTGATTGAAGACCTCGACGTGAAAAAAGCGTTGTTCGCTCAGGTGGAGCCATTACTCCGTTCAGATGCTTGGCTATGTACGAACACCTCGAGCTTAAGTATTGCTGCCCTTTCGAGCGGGTTAACACATCCAGAACGTTTCGGCGGGTTGCACTTTTTCAACCCTGCGCCGCTGATGCCCTTAGTAGAGATAGTGCCTGGCGTAAAGACCGGCGAAGAGTTTAGCGAGGCCATGGAAATCCTGATGAACGACTGGGGCAAAGTGCCCGTAATGGCGAAAGACACCCCAGGATTCATTGTCAATAAGGTGGCACGACCGTTCTACAGCGAGGCCATTAAACTTTACGAAGAAGGTGTGGCGAGCGTCGCCGAAATCGATGCCGCAATAAAGAGCATTGGCTTTAGAATGGGACCTTTCGAACTGACAGATTTGATCGGTCACGACGTCAATTATACCGTTACTGAGACCGTTTGGGGCCAATTCTTTTACGATCCACGCTTCCGTCCTTCCATCACCCAAAAACGCTTAAAAGAAGCTGGATTGCTTGGTCGCAAGACAGGACGCGGCTTTTACAATTATGCCTCCGGAATGGATGCAGCCGTGGTCGCCCAAGAAGCTGCAGAGATTGACCCGCTATTGAGTGAAAAGATCGTAGAGCGCATCTTGTGTATGATCATCAATGAAGCACTGGACGCCGTGTGGCAAGGCATTGCAGATCCAGAGAACGT
>PZPA01000001.1 GCA_003045825.1 Bacteroidota bacterium | reverse complement strand
TGTGGACTGATGCCTTGAAAATCTTCGCTAAAAAAGGAAGTTTGACCAAACAAAGGCACTGTTTTGCTTGTGTCTAAGGACGAGCGTATGACCAGGGTATCTCCCTTTGCGTAAATAGTGTCTTCCTCCATACTTTGCTCATAAAAGACTGGAGAAAAAGCATCTACAAAAACTGGACTTTTCTTGTAATCAATAAAATCGCTTCGCAAAACGAATCCTTCGGAAGAATCTGCGACCGTAGCGTTTCCATGTAAGGTGCCATCTTCTGAATTCAGTGAGTAATAAAGGCTGTCCGCTGCTATATAACGTTTTGGCGCTAACATCTGAGCGCCACCAAACAACTCCAGTAAGTTCACATCCGCTGAATACGTGCCCTTAGAACAAAACAACAAAGTACTATCCTTGATGAACTGCGTGGGACCGGCGAAAGTATATTTATTCTTGTTAGGATAGTAGAGGAGGGTATCTGTAGTCATTTCAAAGGCTGAGTCAATAGCTACAACGTTCCCCCTTAAACGGACCAGCTCGTATTCAGTATTGTATTGGCCAAGATCGGATGTAATACGTAAATCTTTTCGCTCCAATGTTGATCTAGTCAGGTAGTACGCCGTTGATGTATTTCTATCATACTTCAAGACCGAGGTCGCTAAACGTGAAGAGGGGGTTTTAAGGACCACTTGTTCAGAGATGGTGAATGTTCTCTGATCTCCTAGATACGTTAATCGTTCTCCAGTAATAAGCACTGTATCCGCTTGACGCACTCGAATGTTGCCGTAGGCTTCAAAAGTATTCTGAGGACGATACAGTACTGCAGAATCGCAGTACATCAACGCTACATCCTGCTGAAGCGTTACGTTCCCTTTGAGGTAATAGGTTTGACCACCGTCATTGCCTTTGACAAAGTCGGTCGTGTCGCTTCGAATGATTTGAACCTTCGTTTGACTCCACCCTGAGTGAAGGGTAGAGAAAAAAAGAGCCACACAAAATAGTATGGCCTTTTTCATTAGTCTCTTAATATGGTTTGAGCGCGATCCGGTCCAACGCTAACGAGCGTTATTGGTACGCCAACTTCTGCCTCAATAAAGGCGATGTAGTCCTTGAAACTCTGTGGGAACGACTCTTCATCAGTCATTTGCATCAAATCCTCATCCCATCCAGGAAGCTCTTTGAATATAGGTTCGATAAGATCTTCTTGAAGTTTGTATGGTAAATGCTTTACGACTTCTCCTTTGTACTTATAGGCAGTACAAATCTTTATGTTGCCAACACCACTCAAGACATCTCCTTTCATCATCATTAATTCAGTAACGCCGTTAATGTTGATTGCGTATTTCAAAGCAGGTAGATCTAACCAGCCACATCTTCTTGGGCGACCAGTGGTTGCACCAAATTCGTGACCATTAGCTTGGATGGTAGCACCTACTTCATCCGCTAATTCTGTAGGGAAGGGCCCCGAGCCAACACGAGTGCAATACGCCTTAAAAATTCCGTAAACGTTTTTGATATTATTTGGCGCAATACCCATACCTGTACAAGCACCAGCACAAGTTGTATTAGATGACGTTACAAATGGATAGGTCCCAAAATCTATATCTAACAACGTGCCTTGAGCACCTTCGGCAAGAATAGTACGACCCTCAGCAATAGCATCGTGAAAATAGGGCTCACTATCAATAATGTCTAACGTACGTAAGTAATTGATCGCAGCAAACCAGTTAGGCTCAAGGGCTTCTAGATCATACTCAAACCCTTCATAACCAGCAAGTAGCTGCTTATGCTTGTCTACTAACGCACTATATAATTCGTCGAAATTGTCCAATTGTATATCGCCAACTCGCAAACCGTTACGACCCGTTTTGTCCATATACGTCGGACCAATTCCTTTTAAAGTGGAACCAATTTTCTTCTTGCCCTTAGCGGCTTCACTAGCGGCATCTAGTAATCGATGTGTTGGTAAAATCAAGTGCGCCTTCCGGCTAATTTTCAACCGACTTAACACATGTGGCTCTTGATCGATCAGTTTGTCCAACTCCACTTTAAAAATAACAGGATCGATGACCACACCATTTCCTACGACATTCATTACACTTTCGTGAAACACACCAGAAGGTATGGTATGCAATACATGCTTTTTGCCTTCAAATTCAAGAGTGTGACCGGCATTAGGTCCACCTTGAAAGCGTGCGATGATATCGTACTTACGCGTTAATACATCGACTATTTTACCTTTTCCTTCATCGCCCCATTGGAGACCTAAAAGCACATCTACTGCCATAACTAATTGTTGCTCGACTCTTTTCTTTTCGCATAGAAGTAAAGGCTGTGGCTTTCTACTTCTACACCAAAAATTTCTTCGATTGTTTGTTTAATGTTTTGAATACGCGGATCACAAAATTCGAATACCTCTCCAGTATCCGTCAATATGACATGATCGTGTTGCTTGTTGAAATAGGACTTCTCATAAAAACTTTGATTTTGACCAAACTGGTGCTTACGAACCAAACCGCAAGTCAAAAGCAATTCTATTGTGTTGTAAAGCGTCGCTCTTGAAACCCGGTAATTCTTATCCTTCATGCTTAGATACAGGGTTTCAACATCAAAGTGGTCTTCATTTTCATAGACCTCTTTTAATATCGCAAACCGCTCTGGAGTCTTGCGTTGGTTATGCTCTTCCAAATAGCGGCCAAATACGTCTTTAACCTTATTGTATGCTTCTTGTGTACTCATGAGAAGTAAAACGCTAAAATACGTCGTATCAATTGAATTTACCTACACGAGTAACACTACTAATGCCCTCTAAATTCTTGATATTGTTAATAGTATCAGTTAAGCCCAATTTATCCGCCACTTCAATGGTCAACTTACCTGTGAATAACCCGTCGTCTACGCTAAAAGCAATCGCTTTAATATTGATACTTAGTTCGTTCGATACCACTTTCGTTACGTCATTCACGATACCTATTCTATCCATTCCTTTAATAAGCAAATTGATGGTCGAAAAAGCGCCTTTCCGGTCGACCCATTTTGCTTTGAGTGTTCTATTCGCAAATCTACTTTGTAACAATACCGCATTAGGACAATCGTCACGATGTACCTTCAATCCATCTGCTGTGGTTACAAAACCAAAAACTCTATCACCCGGAAGCGGATTACAACACTTTGCTAGGGTATAGTCCATTTCATGTTCGTCCGTATCAAAAACCAATAACAGATGATCAGTTTGCTGCTTCTTGGATTTATCCCCTAGTTTGGTCTTTGCATAATTGCTTCTTACTATTCGTTGCTTGAAGTAGTTAACAAGTCCAGAGGTTTCTCGGGCATACTCGCGTAGTTTTCCGTTGTCAATCACACCAAGTCCTACTTTATAGTAGAGCTCCTCAGGGTTTTTTAAGCCAAAGAAATTGACCAATTTGTGGATGTTACTGTGCGTTGCCTTCAATTTGAGCACCTTCAACTTGCGTTCCAGTATAAATTGACCCTGACCAGTAATAAGCTGTTTTTCTTTCTTTAGACTTTGTTTGATGCGCTGCTTTGCCTTTCCGGTTTTTACGAAACTTAACCAATCTTCTTTTGGTTCCTGCTTCACAGAAGTCAGCACTTCTATTTGGTCACCTGATTTTAAAGGTGTGCTCAAAGGAATCAGTTTACCGTTCACCTTCGTTCCCAAGCAATGTGCACCTACCTCTGTGTGTATATCAAAGGCAAAATCTAAGGCCGTAGCACCCTTGGGTAGGGTAAGCATTTCTCCTTTAGGAGTAAAGACAAATATTTCGG
Source organism: Bacteroidota bacterium (assembly GCA_003045825.1). Classification (GTDB taxonomy): domain Bacteria; phylum Bacteroidota; class Bacteroidia; order Flavobacteriales; family Schleiferiaceae; genus UBA10364. Next base: position 57,643 of record PZPA01000001.1, on the reverse strand, counting down.
AAGAGAATAGGTTCATCTTGAAACTATCGATGAAGTCTTCGCTATCGTTCTCCGGATCATCTAAAAATTCTCTGATACGAAGGAGCCAACGATCCAATTGGTTACTTCCTGAACTATCCTCCTTGTACTTCCAATGTGCTGCAAATCCATTTTCAGCAATATCGTCCATGCGCCTTGTCCTAATCTGCACTTCAACCCAATGACCGTCAGGCCCCATCACCGTGGTGTGTAACGATTCATAGCCGTTACTCTTTGGTGAACTTATCCAGTCGCGCAAACGAGCAGGGTTAGGGTTGAAATTTTCTGTAATAATGGAGTAGGCCTGCCAACAAATTGCTTTCTCTCGCTCTTTATCCGCTTCAAGTATGATTCGTATGGCATACTTGTCATAGACTTCATTAAAACTGACGTTTTGGTTCTTCATCTTTCTACGAATAGAATAGATGCTTTTTGTACGCTTTCTTACTTCAAAGGTTAGGTCTGCTTGCGACAACTCTTCAGAAACCTTGCGTTCGAACTTATTCAAATACTCAAAATCTTTCCTTTGAAGCGCTTCCATACGACTGTAGATATCATCAAATACCTCAGGCTCCGTATACTTTAGGGAAATGTCTTCCAATTCTGTTTTAATGCTAAACAACCCCAATCGGTGCGCTAGAGGCGCGTAAATAAATAGCGTTTCAGAGGCTATTTTCAATTGTTTGTGCGAAGGCATGTCGGACATGGTACGCATGTTGTGCAATCGGTCTGCAAGCTTAATGAGAATTACTCGAACGTCGTCTGAGATGGTGAGGAGCATCTTTCTGTAGTTTTCCAACTGCATACTACTCTCCATGCTCACCACACCGGATATCTTGGTCAATCCATCAATAAGTTTCGAAATGTTCGGATTAAACATGTTCTCGATGTCTACCAAGGTATAATCCGAATCTTCTACAACATCATGCATTAATGCCGTTGCAATACTAGTAGGCCCTAGACCAATTTCTGTTGCAACGATCTGCGCTACGGATATAGGGTGGGTGATGTAGGGTTCTCCACTTTTACGACGCACTCCCTTGTGTGCATCTTTCGCCAATGAGAAAGCACGCTGTATCATTTTTTGATCAGCTGCGTCGGTTTTATATTCAATACTGTTTAACAGATCTTTGAATGCACCTTCTACTAGTTCGCTATCCTTATCCTCGTTGGCGGTCATGTTGACTTAGTCTATCAAAAATATAGCTGGTCGTTTATGTAATTCTGGAACATCTAAACGCCATTGTGCTACCGTTTGAGTTTTAATCTTCTCTGTATCTAAAGTAATATCTACAGCAATACAAAGCTTCGTCTCTGGATGCAGGTTGGCAACCAATTCTTCCATCAATTTTCCGTTGCGGTAGGGCGTCTCCATAAAGATTTGAGTGATTCCATCTCGTATGTCCTTTTGCATCGCCTGAAAAACTCTCTTTCGAATAGGTTTATCATGCGGTAAATAACCGCGAAATGTAAATTGCTGCCCATTAAAACCGCTCGCCATTAAAGCCAAGAGGATAGAAGATGGTCCGACGCATGGACGGACTTCAATTCCTTTGCGGTGCGCTATACTAACGATAGACGCACCTGGATCCGCCACACAAGGCACTCCTGCTTCTGATAAAACCCCTATGGAATGTCCTTTTTTAATAGGATCTAAAAAGTAGGGTAGGTCAAGTGGATCAGTCTGCTTGTCTAGAATTTCAAGTCTTAACTCACGCTGGTTCTTTTCGGGTAACAAATGCTTAATGTAAGCCCTGGCCGTTTTTTCATTTTCCACAATGAAGTAAGTAAGACTATCTATGATATTTACGACATCCTTTGGTATGATATAGTCAAAATTATCTTGACCTAACGTATTAGGCAATAGGTATATAGCAGCCATTAGTACTTTTTAATAAAGGATTGAACAGCTTCTTCAAGAAGCTCATATACATGCCTAAATCCACTCTGCCCCCCAGTATAAGGATCGGGAACTTGGCGATTTTCTCCCGGATAGGCTTCATTTAGAATAAGTCGCACCTTAGCTTTTGCCGCCTCATTAGGTGCCAATCGGATGAGATTCGTATAATTAGAGCTATCCATGGCAAAAATAATATCGAAGGTCTCGAAATCTTCCTCATTCACTTGTCTTGAACGTTGGTGATCAATTGCAATACCGCGTTCTTTTGCTATTAAAATACTTCTTGTATCTGGTCGTTCATCTTCATGCCACCCAGATGTCCCCGCTGAATCTATACGCCAATCCGCAGGAGCGTGCAGTTCCATAATACCTTGTGCGAGAGGAGAGCGGCAAATATTGCCTAAACAAACCATGAGTATTTTCATAAATAAAAAAGTCAGTACCCTAAGATACTGACTCTAAAACATTCGTTAAACTGTTTTTTATGCGAGTGTTAAGCGTTTTTGCAGGTCATCGACATACGTGCGGAAACGCTTATCCGTTTCTTTAAGATTATTTACAGTTCTACAGGCATGGAGCACAGTAGCATGGTCTTTATTTCCACATTGCTGCCCTATGCTCGCAAGACTATTTTTAGTGAGTTGCTTTGAAAAATACATACTCAACTGTCTGGCCTGAACGATTTCTCGTTTTCGAGTTTTTGATTTCAATAATTCTAGTGGCATATCGAAATAGTCGCACACGACCTTTTGAATAAAATCAATAGATATTTCACGAGTAGTGCTCTTAACGAATTTATCGACCATAGATTTAACTAATTCCATGGTAATCTGCTTCTTGTTCAAGCTACTCTGTGCTAGTATACTTATCAATGCTCCTTCTAATTCTCTGATGTTAGAATTTATTGAGTAAGCAATGAATTCAACAATATCGAGTTCAATTTCAATGCCATCGTTGTACAGCTTTTTCCCTAAAATAGCCACACGAGTTTCTAAACCTGGCTTTTGAAGATCAGCGCTTAATCCCCATTTGAAACGGCTTAACAAACGTTGCTCCATTCCTTGAAGCTCTACTGGAGCTCGATCTGATGTTAAAATGATTTGCTTACCGTTTTGATGTAAATGGTTGAAAATTTCAAAGAACACATCTTGTGTTTTTTCCTTACCGGAGAAACTTTGAACATCATCAATAACCAAAACGTCAATCATTTGATAAAAGTGGACGAAGTCGTTTTTCGTATTGTTTCGAATACTATCGATAAATTGCTGTGTGAATTTTTCAGCGCTCACATACAGCACTGTTTTTTCAGGGTAGTTGTCTTTGATCTCGACGCCAATAGCATGAGCTAAATGTGTTTTACCTAAACCCACACCACCATAAAGCATTAATGGGTTAAATGAGGTTCCTCCAGGATTTTTACTCACGGCATACCCTGCAGATCTTGCCAGTCTATTGCAATCCCCCTCTATAAAGTTGTCGAAGCTGTAGTTCGGGTTTAGTTGCGAATCAATATTGAGCTTCTGTAGACCAGGGATAACAAAAGGGTTTTTTATTTCCTTGTCGTTCCCAATCTTCATTGGCATGTTCACGCTTTGACGTGGATGCTTTTTACGACCACTGCTCGGTACATTCATTGTAGGAGCTTTCGCATTACCGTAGGCATTTTCAAGAACAATGCTGTATACTAATTTAGCATCTTGTCCTATGGATTTGGTGATGGCGGCTTTTAGCAACTGGATGTAGTGTTCTTCTAAATATTCATAAAAGAATTTAGAGGGTACTTGAACAGTTATAATGTTTACTTGGAGTTTTACTGGTTTTATAGGTTCGAACCAGGTATTAAAACACTGGTCATCAACGTTGTCTTGGATAAATTGTAAAGCTTCTTTCCAGACATCATTAACGCTTTTCTCCATGGTCAAAAATTCTCTTACCTCAAGGCTGTTCAAACCTGAAGTGGTGTTGTGTGTATTAGTAAACTTTTCGGGCGGCAATCGATGGATAAATGCATCTCGTTGACTGCATAACAAATGTGTTCATAAAATCTGAATGAAAAAAATTTATTTGCTATTGTGTTAATAAAAAGATTTGCTTAAGGGAATGTGTAACTTGTTGTAAATCAGCACTTAGTATAAAGTCCCAAATTTTTTGAGTATAAATTACCATGCCTATTATGGATTGTTCAAAAATCTCAGGATTGAACATTGAACACATATAAATACCAACCCATTGGATGCTAAATTAGATTTTATGAAAGATGCACGAATTAGAGATACCCACAGCTTCCGCCCAAGGTACTCAGAAACCGATCAAATGGGTGTTGTATATTATGGAAACTATGCTGCCTATTTTGAAGTTGGCAGAGTGGAATTGCTTCGAAAGCTTGGCCTTTCTTATGCGCAACTAGAAAAGAATGGAACAATGCTTCCAGTGGTCCACATGAGTATCGATTTTAAACGCGGTGCGAAGTATGACGAAGAAGTTATTTTAGAAACATCTATTATCGACCGTCCAACGCGTAAGATATCATTTTACCACACGCTTCGGGATACTGAAGGCAACACAATGGTTTCAGGAAAAGTAGTGCTCGTATTTGTCGACAAAAATACGTTCAAGCCAAAGAGTTGTCCGGAAGAACTGGCAACGCTATTTGTTAATTTGTCTTGATGGTATGTTGATCGCCGCTTTTGTATTGAACCTGAAGTACACCTTGGGTGCCTTCAGGCAATGGTAGTTGTCCAAGGGATGTTTTACTCCAAAGAAGTTGGCCAGACCAATTAAAAAGGGTGATCACAGCTTCCTCACCTTCCTCTGTTCTAAGCACTTTTCCATCAGGTGTGTGCATAATAAACACGCCATTTCTTTCAGTTGGTGATGGGGCTATTGAATTAGTAGCAAGTATATTTTTAGGCGACCCGAACGCCGAGGTTATTGCATTGTAATGAGCACCGTTATAGAGTAAAGAATCCGCCCAGATAAAGTTCTGAGCTATTTGTCTAAAGGACTGGTTTGGCATTAAAGAATGAACGCCTTCTAGAATGATCTCATCTGCCACAGAACCGCCTACATTAGGATTAGCGCTGAATTCCAACATGGCACTTGACATGATGTCGGTATGTTGGTAGATGGAACTAAAGATTAATTGGTTGTAGTTCTTCACACCATCATAAGAAACACTCCGGCCGTTCCAAAATTCATTATTGCCGTCCCAATCAAAGACGCGCGTGCTAGTAACGCCTATTCGCCTACCATATCGCTCCGCTAGATAATCGCCAAAGGATTCGTCAAAACTCCTTCTTTGCATACCTAGATTCGTTCCAGGAGCAGCGCCATGTGAAATAGCATGACCAAATTCATGGATGATGACATCAGCATCCTCTGCGTCGTCAACGCCACCCTCGCCGAAATACAATCGAGGTGGTGAATAGCCAAAATTAAACATACTGTTGTCTTGACCATTTAAAGCCTGTGCATCGGCCTGTATAGTGTACGTCATTATATTAGAGTAGCCCAACGTATGAAGATAACGAGAGAGGGCCGTAACATGATAAACACACATTACCTGCTCAAATTCAGGAGCCGACCTGCCACCTGTCCAATCTTGAGGTGAAGTGCTGGGCAGGAAATATGGCGGATCGAAATCTACAATCTCAATAAAATCATTTCTCAGAAACGTAGTATCCGCAACTTTATCAACGGTAAGGGTATCGATGATGGTTAAAGAGTCTAGAACGCCGCCATTTGCATCATTAAGGTCTGTGTAAACTCCACCATAAGTTAAGTTGTAAGGAGTCAGAGGGTCTGGACTAAAGACTCTTACGTTAACGGTGGTATCAATAAAGTGAGCCGTTAAATCACGTTCTAAAAGTACAGATCCATCCAAGGATAGATACCTTACGCTGTGTGTTGCGCCTGCAAGAAGCGTATCTGCGAACACTGCCGACCATTGATCATTTATAAATAGAAGGGGATATGCGGATTGTGTGGGTAAAAGTTCTTTTTTAACTGTACCCAGTGTTGAACGTGATTTGAGTAGATCACCGCTCTGGTCATACACGAGCAGTAGCTGCTCTTCTAGGAGTTTTTGACCGCCTAAATAATACTCATAACGCTCATAGGTAGCATGCGGCGTGGTCGTTTGATAAAATAATTTCGTTGATAGTAGCTCTTGACTAAATCCCGGAATTACCGCTAGTATGAATGATAATGTGATGATTCTTTTCAAATTGGTCCCTTATTTGTTCGTATTCACTTTGCAATACCTCAACAGTATAGGTTAAAGATAGCCCTTGATTTCTTTCGAGCACATAAAGGTCCGATTGTTTGATAATACGCTCGACAAAAGACATTTGGTCATAAGAAAAACTGAGCCGGAGCTGTTTCGTTAAAAATTTCTCTGCACGTTTATTTGCATGTATCGCATCCACAGTGGCTTCGCCATAAGCCTCGATCAATCCGGGCACACCTAATTTGGTTCCTCCGAAATAGCGCACCACCACGCAAGCAATATTGACCAATTCATGACTTATCAAAGCGCGAAGAATAGGTGTACCTGCTGTATGGGCAGGTTCACCATCGTCCGAGCTCCGCTCCGTAGTTGCTTCGGGTTGAATACGAAAGGCCCAACAGTGATGACGAGCGGCGGGTTCTTGAGCTTTTATGTATTCTAATTGGGCCTTAAAACTTTCTTCATTCTCACAATGAAAGAGGTAGCCATAGAATTTGCTTCCCTTTGATTTGAAAACCCCTTTAGACGGTTTTTCGACGGTGAAATATCGATCACTCACCGCGTTCATAATGATCTATGCCTAGCTTATAGGATGCTCCAGACGCATTTAGCGTTGGGGCAGGAATTCCTTCACTGAGGGCGTTTACAGAGGTGTAGCGGTGCCATTCGTCAACGCAGCCTGAATCAAAAAACGATTGTAAAACTCGGCCACCACCCTCGACCAAAACATGATGTATGCCATAAGTCATGAGTTGAGGAAGCCACGCCGGGATATCATACGGGTTGCAGACAATGGTATCGCCATCAAGCGAAGCTACATTTCCAACAAATATGGGAGCGGAAGATAATTGAGCTATGGCTTCCATATGAGGCAAGGCAGAGGATACTACTATTATAGGACGTGGATTCGTGCCTTGGTAACGACGAGTCGTAAGAGACGGTCGATCCCAATTCAAAGTTTTCGCAGAAATAAGGATACCGTCGACAGATGCGCGCAATTGGTGAGATTTAACGGAAGCCAATGGACCGGAGATACGGGATGCACTTTCATCTGGTTGCCGCACTCTATCGAGGTATCCGTCCGAAGACTGTGCCCATTTTGCAGTTACATAGGGTCTATTCAAGTCCTTATTACAGAAAAAGACGCGGTTTAACTGACGGAACAGCGTTGGATATTCAGAAAATACTACCTCGACGCCGTGGGATTTTAAATGTTCGACCCCTTTTCCATTAACAAGCTTGTTGCTGTCGCTACAACCCACGACCACCTTGGGAATACGACTGTTCGTTATTAAGAGACTACAAGGCGGTGTTTTACCAAAATGCGCACAAGGTTCCAAACTGCAGTATAAGGTGCTTGAGGCGAGCAGAGATTTATCCTCAACGCTATTTATTGCCATTACTTCGGCGTGCGGATCGCCAGCTTTTTGATGGTAACCTTCACCAATAATTACGCCGTCATGAACGATCACAGCACCCACCATAGGATTAGGAGCTGTTCGCCCGTTGGCATAAGTGGCCAATTGTAAGCAACGTGTGAGAAACTTGGCGTGTGACATGAGACAAAGGTAGTGGTGCAAGTCGTATTTTCGGCAGTGATGAAAACGCTGTCCTTCTATAAACAAAATGCACTTACAGTTTTGGCTCCTATATACGGTCCTCGCGAATCCGCCAATATTGTGGAATATTGGTTGGAACAGCAGCTTGGGTTAACACGTGTAGACCAGGTCTTGAGGGCAAAGGAAATCTTCCCGTTTGAAAGGTATGACCATGAATTGGCAGAATTAATTGCACGAAAACCTGTTCAATATATTGTGGGACACACCTTTTTTTACGGGCTTAAAATTGGCTTGAATTCAGAAACCTTGATACCAAGACCAGAAACTGAAGAGTTGGTGCGGGAAGTCATTCAATTGATAGACAATTCTGCTGCAACAAGTATTATTGACATCGGTACGGGAAGCGGTTGTATAGCGCTGGCTATCAAAAGCAAAAGACCAGACATTAACGTTATAGGCATTGATATAAATCCCAAAGCCATAGCGCAGGCGATCAATAATGCAAAACACCTTGATTTAGCCGTGGAATTCAGGGTAGGCGATGTATTTAACTATGTCATGGATTCAGTAGACATAATAGTAAGTAACCCGCCTTATATCCCGAATAATGAGCGTTATGAGATGGAAACACATGTAGTGGCACATGAGCCTGAAAAGGCACTTTTTGTTCCCGATGAAAGACCGCTTCTTTTCTATGATGCACTTTTCGCTTTGAGTGCGAAATCTTTCGCTTATAGAGGCGGATGGGCGGCTTTTGAAATTCACCATTTGTTCGGTGAAGAAATGAAGGCGCTAAGCGTGAAACATAACGCTAAAGAAGTTAAATTGATACAGGATTTGCAAGGCAAAGACCGAATGCTATTGGCAAAATATGGACGTACAGATTGAAATAGAGCGCTTGCGAAGCGAATTACATAAGCACAACCACCGCTATTATACGCTAGACGCTCCGGTGATAAGTGATTATGACTTTGATCAATTGCTTAAAAAACTGGAGCAATTAGAAGCAGCGCATCCTGAATTTTTTGATCCAAACAGTCCGAGCGTTAGAGTAGGAGGTGAGGTAACAAAAAACTTTGAGACCGTAAGCCACCGTTTCCCTATGCTTTCATTAGGAAATACTTACAGTCTAGAAGAACTGCAAGATTGGATCATTCGCGTTCAAAAATTGGCGCCGAATGCAACATTTGTTTGTGAATTAAAATACGACGGTGTTGCTATCGGTATTCAATACGTTAACGGTGCTCTATCTCGCGCGGTTACGCGGGGTGATGGCGCTCAAGGTGATGATATTACAACGAACGTACGAACGATAAAAAGCATTCCATTACAACTGACGGCACCTTATCCTGAGGATTTTGAGATACGAGGGGAAATTGTTCTTCCTCACGCCCGGTTTGATGCTTTAAACGCACAACGCTCCGCGCAGGGGCTTTCACTATTTGCCAACCCAAGAAACTGCGCTTCGGGTACATTAAAACTACAAGACAGTGCAGAGGTAGCGAAACGAGGGTTAGACGCTTACTTGTATTATGTCTTGCCAGAAGGTGTTCTCGCTTCCAACCACAGTGAAAGCATTGCACATGCTGGAAAATTGGGCTTTAAGATTCCAAGAACTCAAGACAAATTTATCGCGAAATGTGACAGTATTGAAGCCATTATGAGTTTTGTCAATCATTGGGATAAAGCGAGAAAAGAACTCCCGTTCGATATAGACGGTGTGGTCATTAAAGTGGATAGCTATAAAGCGCAGGAAGATCTTGGTTTCACTGCGAAAAGTCCTAGATGGGCCACGGCCTTCAAATTTAAAGCCGAAAGAATACCAACTGTTCTTGAATCTGTAAGCTATCAAGTGGGCAGAACTGGTGCTATAACGCCGGTGGCCAATTTGAAACCTGTTTGGCTCGGAGGAACAACTGTAAAGAGGGCTTCTTTGCACAATGAAGACCAAATAGCCGCTTTAGACCTGCACAATGGCGATACAGTGTTTGTAGAAAAGGGTGGAGAAATCATACCAAAGGTAGTAGGCGTGGATGTACTCAATAGAATGGAATCGGCGCTTCGAATTGAATTTATTTCCCATTGTCCAGAGTGTCATTCACCACTTTCTAGATTGGACGGAGAGGCCCAACACTATTGCCTTAACGAAAGCAGTTGTGAACCTCAGGTCAGTGGTAGAATTGACCACTTTATCTCGCGTAAGGCAATGGATATCACTGGCATGGGATCCGAAACTGTAGCGCTCTTAGTTAAGAAGAATCTAGTTAGCACCCCGGCAGACCTCTACAAACTAACCTATGAAGAACTTATTCAACTCGACGGGTTCAAAGAAAGAAGCGTTTTAAATGTTCTTGATGGGGTGGAAGCTTCGAAGAGTCAGCCGTTTGAACGTGTTTTATTCGCAATAGGTATTCGTCATGTTGGCGCAACCGTTGCGAAGAAACTCGTGCGCCACTTTAGAACCATAGAATCTTTGTTATCTGCGAATCGAGAGGACCTTCTGGCGGCAGAGGAGATTGGGGAGGTCATAGCCGACCAATTGTTAGCTACCTTCCAAAAGCCAGAGTGGCGCTTAGAAATTGAAAGGCTACGGCAATATGGTTTAAATTTTGAAGCGGAGCTGAAAGAACAACTATCGGATTCGCCTATTTCAGCAAAAAAGATTGTGGTTAGTGGCGTGTTTGAGAGCATTAGTCGAAATGAGCTCAAAGAACTTATAGAAACACTTGGTGGTTCAAACGTTAGTAGCATAAGCGGTAAGACGGACTATGTATTTGCTGGAGAAGGCATGGGCCCTGCAAAACTAAAAAAGGCTACCAGTCTTGGTGTTCCCATATTAAATGAAATGGAGGTTCGGACCTTGCTTAATCTATGAGACAGATCAAAGAATTCTTCTGGAGGCGTGGACTAAAACAGGCATTGCCGAGCAGGCACTTACTTAGAACTAGCGACCCAAAAGTTACTGTTTTAACGAGTAATCACGCTCTGATTGAGGTGGTCAAGGAGTATTTCACTGCAGTAGATTTCATTTACTTCGAGAACATGCGAAGACCAAAGGGTGAGATATTAAAGACATACCATCTGTATAAAGATGATATAAGCTTAAGAGGCGAACCGAAGCGATTTATCCCTGACCCGGGAGATAACCATATCTTGTTGAACCTTGAAAACGATTCGCCGAATTTAACCTGGTATTGGTACGCAAGAAGCTACGACATTAAGGTAGATTTGTGCGGTATCTATGAAAATGCTGATTTAAGTATTACGAACCCTAACATATCCCTAAAGGAACAATTGGCAATGCTTAAAAACATACTTAAAGTGATGACTACAAATGAATAAATTAGACCTATCAGGAGTCGGTGTTGCACTGGTTACTCCGTTTCAGCGTAATGAGACAAAAAGTGTAGATTATACAGCACTTGAACGCCTCTTAGAGCACTGCATCTCAAATGGCGTGAACTACTTCGTTGTCAACGGCACAACGGCTGAAAATCCAGTTTTATCAGTGGATGAAAAGCAGCTGGTACTGCAGTTCGTACTAAAGGTAACAGCGGGTAGAATTCCTGTTGTTTTTGGAATTGGCGGTAACAATACTCATGCTTTGGTTGAAGAGCTGGAAGCGTTTAATACTGACGGCGTTTCTGCAATTCTGAGCGCAAGTCCATATTACAACAAACCTTCACAAGAAGGTATTTACCAGCATTATGCAGCATTAAGTGCCGCGAGCCCCTTGCCATTAATATTGTATAATGTTCCAGGAAGAACAAGCAGTAACATGAGTGCGCAGACAACCGTTCGTTTGGCTAAGAACTTTGGTAACATTGTCGCAATAAAAGAGGCGAGTGGTAATCTTGATCAAATCACAGAAATTTTGCTCGAACGACCTGCAGACTTTCAAGTAATTTCCGGGGATGATAACCTCACCTTTGCTATGATGGCCCTAGGAGCTGAAGGAGTTATTTCTGTGAGTGGGCAGGGTGTTCCAGAAGTCTTCTGTACTATGGTTAACCATTTATCAGCAGGCCAATGGATACAGGCACGCGCAGCACACCTTAGTCTCTACGACTTAACAAATCAATTGTTCGAAGAAGGCAATCCAGTGGGAATCAAAGCACTTCTAGAAGCACGAGGCATCACGACGGCCGCAGTTAGACTTCCTTTAGTAGAGGCGTCGAGTGACCTTAAAAACTCCTTAATAGCAAGTTTAGAGGTCCTTAGCTTGGTCTAAACGGGGTTATGAAGGTATTATATGCACTGCAAGGCACCGGAAACGGCCATGTTGCAAGGGCAAGAGAAATTGTGCCGATTTTAGCAAGTCGATGTGATTTAGATGTCCTCGTAGCAGGTACCCAAAGTCAGATTGCCTTGGAGTATCCTATCCGATTTAAGAAATTTGGATTAACCATGAAGTATAATTCCAGTGGGGGAGTAAGCTACTGGAAAAGTTTCTTTGGAAACAAACCCTTACGATTCATAAGGGATGTTTACACGCTTCCCGTTAAAGGGTACGACCTGGTGATTATCGATTTTGAAGCCATCACTTCATATGCTTGTTTACTTAGAGGAGTTAAGAGTTTACAGCTTAGTCACCAGGCGGCGTACTGGTCCTCACGAACACCGCGTCCGCCTAGGAGTGTATGGCTATGGGAGTTCATTTTGCGCTACATGTCACCCAGTGCGTTTAAAATTGGTTTTCATTTCAGTGCCTATGATTCCTTTATTTTACCACCGATCATTAGAGGTGATGTTCGTAAATTAACTCCTATAAATGGTGATCATTACGTAGTGTACTTGCCGGCCTATAGTGCAACCACATTGGCGCACTGGTTTCAGCAGTTTCCCGACGAACAGTTTGTAATTTTCTCTAGAGACGAAGTGATAATTGACACTTTAAATACGACCTTTTTAAGTATTGATAATAAGTTGTTTACAGATTCATTAGCGAAATCAAAGGGTATTATTTGCAGTGCGGGTTTTGAAGGTCCCTCTGAAGCAATGTTTTTAGGTAAAAAAGTGTTGCTTTCACCAATATCAGGACAATACGAGCAAGCCGCGAATGCCGTATGTGCAGAGCGGGAAGGCGCTATGGTATTTTATCAGCTCAATGCCTTAGCGGTAGATATTTTCAAACGTTTTTTCATTTCAGAAAATTCTGTTAAAAGGGCATGGCCGGACTACACTGAAGACCTTGTAGAAGGTATTTTAGCCAGGGCGAAGAACGGAGAGGATTTGGACGATATTTCCACTCTACAACTTCACTAAAAATCGTATCTTTGCGCGTTCATGAAATTGATTAGACTAGCTACATACCTGCTATTTGCCTTTGTTTTGACAAACTGCGGCGAATACCAAGAGGTTCTTAAAAGTAAAGACCTTGATTATAAATTCTCGAAAGCCGTAGAATACTACGACGCAGGAGAGTATAACAAGGCTTATCCTATTTTTGACGAATTAATCTCGCTATACCGCGGAACGCACAAAGCGCAAGAAGTGTACTTTTATTATGCGAACACACTGTATTTGCAGAAAAACTACATCCTAGCTGGCTACCATTTCAAGAATTTCTACAAGACATTCCCTCAAAATGAACAGGCGGATGAAGCCGCGTATTTAACGGCCTACTGTTACTATTTGGAAGCCCCAAAGCACAGTCTAGACCAAGCCTACACGTTTAAAGCAATTAACGAGATTCAACTCTACATTAATACTCATCCAAATTCTGATAAGCTAGAAGATTGTAATGCTTACATGGAGGAACTTAGAAGTAAACTAGAGTTGAAGAGCTATGAGATTGCCTTTCAATATTACAAGACTAGACAGTACAAAGCAGCTATGACGGCGTTCACTACAACCGTTAGTGAATACCCGGATACGCCATACCGTGAAGACGCCTTGTATTATAAAACGTTATCGGCCTTCAAATTGGCAAATAACAGCCTCGAAGCGCTACAAGATGAAAGATTTACAGAGGCCAAAACAGCATTAAATGATTTTGAAGAAGCGTTCCCAACTAGTGATCGCCTCGAAGATTTACGTAAATTGATACACTAAATTCCTGATTTCCTATGGATTATAAAAAGATGCAAGCGGACAAGAATACGCGAACGCACAACACTAACGCTATTGATGCACCTACGGATAATATCTACGAAGCATTGACCATTATCTCAAAGCGTGCTGAGCAAATCAATGACATTACTCGCGAGGAGCTGCACGCAAAACTGCAGGAATTTGCTTCTTCCACAGAATCTCTAGAAGAGATTTTCGAGAATAAAGAGCAAATTGAGGTGAGTAAGTTTTACGAAAGCTTGCCGAAGCCAACTGCAATGGCCCTTCAAGAGTGGTTAGAAGATCGTATCTACTACCGCAAAGAGAACGAAGAAGAGAAATAGATCGTGGAAATAGGGCCTTTGTACAAGCGAAAGGTACTGCTTGGAGTTTCCGGCAGTATTGCGGCCTACAAAAGTGCTCATTTAGTCCGTGAACTAATTAAATGGGGTGCTGAAGTCCAGGTAGTGATGACCACTGCTGCGAAGGACTTCATCACCCCATTGACGCTTTCTACTTTAAGTACACGTCCCGTCTACAGTACTTTCTTAAAGGAAGAAGAGGAGCAATATGGTGTATGGAACAACCATGTAGACTTGGGTTTATGGGCCGACCTTATGCTCATAGCGCCAACTTCAAGTAATACACTTTCAAAGCTTGTTACAGGCGCTTGCGACGATTTGTTGTCTGCTGTATACATGAGTGCGAAGTGCCCTGTCTATGTGGCCCCTGCCATGGATTTAGACATGTACAAGAATGCCGCGACTGCATCCAACATAGAAGTATTGGAATCCAGAGGGGTAGTGGTCCTGCCGGCCGAACACGGTGAACTAGCTAGTGGTTTAATAGGGCAAGGAAGAATGGCAGAACCCGAAGCTATTTGTGAATTTATCACATCGCACTTACTGAAACAACTTCCATTGTACGGTAAAAATGTGCTTATCAATGCGGGACCTACGCATGAGCATATTGACCCTGTTCGGTATATTGGTAACAATAGTACAGGACAAATGGGTGTTGCACTGGCGCAAGCATCCAAAGCCTTGGGTGCCACTGTAACCCTTGTATTAGGACCAACACATCACCCTTTAGATTTGAAAGGTCTACAGGTTATTCGTGTTGTTAGCGCGAAAGAGATGTTAACAGCGATGCAAGAATATTACCCTTCCTCCGTTTTAACCATATGCACAGCAGCGGTTAGCGATTTTACACCCGTAGATGCTGAAGATAAAAAACTTAAGAAAACATCTATGACGGGTACTATGAGTCTTCAACTTGAACAGACACCAGATATACTGGCGGCTTTAGGTGCTGCAAAGAAGCCCAATCAAAAATTGGTAGGTTTTGCGTTAGAAACGAACAATGGTGAGGATTATGCTAAAGAAAAGTTGGTGCGGAAAAATGCGGATGCCATTATTTTGAATATGCTTAGTTCTAAGACTGGATTTGAATCCAATACTAATGCCGTCGACATATTTTTCCAGGATGGGGGAGAACTGTCCTTCGAACTTATGGATAAATCGCTTTTAGGAAAACAGCTTTTAGAGGCATTGATTGAAAAATTTCAATGAGCATGAATCGGTCAATTCTCTTTGTCTTCATTTTATACCTCCTCGCAGGACACTGTAATGCGCAAGAGCTACGTGCCACAGTTAAAGTATTGAGCCCAGAGGTTCAAGCGACCAACAAGGATATATTTCAAACGCTCGAAACGTCGATGGAAAATTTCCTGAACGGCTATGCATTTACCGACCACAAATACAGTGATGAAGAACGTATCGAATGCAACTATATCATGACAGTCAATAGCTTGAGTGGCAATAGATTTGATGCAACTTTGCAGGTACAATATTCAAGACCAGTTTACAATAGCAACTACAACTCACCTGTATTAAAAGTGCTGGACAAGGATGTGGTTTTTAGCTACCAAGAGAATGAGCCTATAGATTTTCAACAAAATACCTACACCACTAACCTAAGTTCTATTTTATCGTTCTATGCGTATACCATCATTGGTCTGGACAGATGCACGTTTAAAGCTAATGGAGGAGATGCCGAATTTGCCATTGCACAGAATATTGTTACAACTGCGCAAAGCAGCGGTGGCGCGAGCGGGTGGAAGAGCTTCGATGGCACGAAAAATAGATTTTGGATCACGGATGCTTTAATGAGTCCAGTTTTTGAGCCAGTGAAAACGTGTCTTTACATGTACCACCGTCAAGGATTAGACCTTATGTATTTGACTGAAAACCATAAGCAAGCTTTAGAAACCATAACAACAAGCTTAAAAGCATTGGAGGTTCCCAATCAAAAGCGTCCCAATAGTTATTTATTAAACCTGTTCTTCGACGCGAAAAATACGGAGATATTATCCTTGTACTCAGAAGCAGCAACTTTGGGAGTGGATACCAAAACGCTTCAGACTACTTTGGAGGGGTTGGATCGCACACATGCAAGCAGCTACGGTGATTTAGGAGGAAAGTAATGCTGAAAAGAATACGAATACGAAACTTCATCCTGATCGATGAGTTGGACCTTCCAATTCTCGGCGGAATGACGGCGATGACTGGTGAAACCGGTGCGGGCAAGAGCATACTACTAGGTGCACTTGGTGCGGCTTTAGGACAAAGGCTTTCAGCAAAATCTGTGCTCAAGGACAAAAAGAGTAAGGCTGTTGTTGAACTTGAGGTGGTATTGCCGGAATATTTAGAAACAGAATTTCTTTCGAAGGATATTGATTTTGATACACATAGTGTATTTCGAAGAGAGCTGTTGCCCAATGGGAAATCCAGGGCCTTTATCAACGACACCCCTGTTAAAAGTGCGGACTTAGCTCATTTTGCGGGCCAGTATATTGACATAAACAGTCAAAGTGATTCCGGTCTACTTACGGATATCGCTAAACAAATGGAGCTGATTGATTCGTTCGTAGCATCAGTGGAAGAACGTATTGAATATGATGCTCTATTTACCGCTCTAAAAAATGTTATACACGAACAGAAATTGCTTGTTGAACAAGCGGACACAAGCGATTTAGATTACCTAGAGTTCCTATTCCACGAGCTCGATAAGGCCAATGTAAAACCGGGCGAATATGATGAAATTGAAGAATTGGTTCGTTTAAATAAAAATGCAAGCGACTTCAACGATCAATACAATGAATTGGCCCATCTCATCGGTGGGGAATCGAAGCTTTTGGACCAATTGTTTACCGTTGAGTCTAAACTAGCACGCTTAGCGACAAGCGATGAAACTACGGAGCCATTACTTGAGAAGTTATTGGAGGTTATTACACATACACAATCCATCGAGCGTGAAATCAGAGAACGAATTAAAGCTGCCGAACTGACCGTTGATGTAGATGCCTTGATTGATCGAAAAAATCAAATCGATGGGCTTATTCGTAAGCATCGCGTTCTTGATTCAGAGGCCTTGGTAGAAAAGTTTGATGCACTAGGAGCTCAGATTAAATCAATAAAAGATAAAGATGCTTTATTGAAGACGTTGAAAGCTGAGCAACTCAAACTTGAAGGAGCGATTAAAACTGCCGGGACCAAACTTCATGCGAAGCGCTTGGAGGCTACAGAACTTATTCAAAGTTCACTCGCTGGGTATTTGAGCGATGTGGATCTGTCCAAGGCGAAAATTGAATTGGTCTGGCAAGAACAACCTGCGACATCCTACGGATTGTACAAACCTCAATTCATGTTTAGCGCGAACCCTGGGAGCCCGCTTGAGCCTTTAAATAAGGTAGCGTCTGGGGGTGAGCAGAGTCGAGTTAAGTTGGCGTTGAAAGCTGCTTTAGGTAAACACATTACTTTGAGTTGTCAAATTTTTGATGAAATAGATACTGGTATAAGTGGCGCCACAGCAGAAAAAGTGGGCAACCTAATGTCGCAATTGGCTCAAACGCAACAAATCATAACGATTACACATTTACCTCAAGTAGCCTCAAAGGGTTCTACCCATTGGATGATTTCGAAATCGTCTACCGACACAACAACAGAAAGTAATGTGTATACACTCGCCCCTAACGAGCGAATTGAAGAACTTGCGCGAATGCTTAGCGGCGCTAAAATCACCCAGGCTGCGAAGAATCAGGCAGAAGCCTTGTTGAAAGCGAGGTAAAACCTATTTTAGCAACTTATAACAAACACAAGAATATGTCAAACGGATTACTCAGTGGCAAATGCGGTATTGTATTTGGCGCTTTAAATGCAGATTCAATTGCTTGGAAGGCAGCGGAAGCGATCCACGCACAGGGCGGTAAAGTGGTATTGACTAATGCACCTATTGCTATGCGCATGGGTGAATTAAACAATTTGGCGGAGGCTATTGACGCACCTATTATAGCTGCAGATGCCACCAGTATGGAAGACTTGGACAAGTTGATTACAGGGGCCATGGAACACTTTGGAGGTAAGATTGACTTTATCCTTCATAGTATTGGTATGAGTGTAAATGTCCGTAAAGGCAAGCACTACACTGAATTGAATTATGACTGGCTTCAAAAAGGTTGGGATGTAAGTGCTGTTAGTTTTCACAAAGTTATGCAGAGCGCTTGGAACCATGATGCAATGAGCGAATGGGGATCAATTTTAGGGTTGACCTACATGGCAGCACAGCGTACTTTCCCGGATTATAATGATATGGCGGACAATAAGAGCTACCTCGAAAGTATCGCACGCAGCTTTGGATACCATTGGGGTGTTCGTAACAATGTTCGCGTAAATACCATTTCTCAGAGCCCAACACCAACCACTGCTGGGTCAGGTGTTAAAGGCTTCGGAGGGTTTATTGCTTATGCAGAGAAGATGTCTCCGCTCGGAAACGCTACTGCTGAAGATTGTGCGAATTATATCGTAGCAATGTTCTCTGATCTAACGAAACGAGTAACCATGCAAAACCTTTACAATGACGGCGGTTTTTCGAATATGGGGGTAAGCGATCTAGTAATGGCCCAATTCATGGAAGGGGAGCCAGAAGAATAGCAATAAAAAACTTTTAACAATAGTAAAAGCCACTCCTAATATGGGGTGGCTTTTTTGTATAATACAAGCTTGGCTTTTTCGAACGTAGCTTCAACTTCAAAACCCTCGGGAGCGGGACCTCCTAATCGTATAAGAAAATACGGCTGCGCTCTATCAGTTAAGTAGAGTTTATTGTACCTAGAGGCTATGGCGTTATCCTTCCAAAAGTCATTCAAATCCCTTACTTGAACTACCTGCAGTTTGAAGTCGCTTGCCATACTGTGGTACGCTTTAATGGTATGTTTATCGCGTGATGGTGACTTACTAAAGTATAACGTGAGGACAATGGCCGCTAGCCAAAGCGTTAAGTTGGTTAATGAAATATACTTTACCCACTGCTTGCGATTAATGCCCCAAGGCCAAGGCGCTTGTTCGTAAAGCATTCCAAAAGCTAACATCCAATAGGCCATAGAGGGCATAAAGTAGTAATGCTCTTGACGGTGCAAGAATAAAAATGGCACTGTAGCACAGATGGCTACTGTGAACATTAAAATGCTTTCACGACGCAATGGATATTTGCCACCACGCCGCCAAGCGAGAATAACCAGCACTATTGTAGGAAGCGAAAGCTGCTTAGCCAATTCTAGCAAACTCAACAGCACTGAACTCTCTGCACCTCTTAATCCGCGCAAGGATGGAAGTAATTGCTGGTTTAGGTAGCCTTCAAAAAATTTAGCAAAATCTGGTACATACGTGTAGAAATACGTGAAAAGAAGGCTACAACTTAGAATCATGATTATCGCTGAAATCAATGCATTCGTCCGGTATTCCTTATATAATACGGCAACTAAAGGCAAAACTATTAGTGGAAACAGTGCTACTGGCCCTTTGATTCCTAAGGCGATAAAGAATAATATACCCGCTAGAGCACTCCATAAATAATTTTTTTTCCAAGTTCCTTCAATAAGTAACCATACTACGGCAAGCGTGGCTGCATTTAAAGGCGCTTCCAATATGTTGTTTTGATGTACCCACAATACGGTAGGGGTGAGGGTCCAGAGTAGCTGCGGAATCCAACCTCTATGTCCAGAAGGTATGAGTAGGGCCCAAATCCGACGAATCATTAAAATACTAAGGCCGTACAACGTGTAAGCGTAGAAACGATCTACCCAAGGTTGATCACCAAATAAGCGATAATAAACAGAATGTATCGCAAAAGAGAACGGCGGGTGTTCGTAGTACTCAGGATGAACAAAAGGTGTGTATTGAGGCGACCAAAATTGGCCAATTCCCTCATTGAGATTTCGTGCTATCGTCGAAAATGTTAATCCATCAAAAAACATTCCCTGCGTAAAAAGCAGCGGCAAAAGAAGAACTGCTGCTACGGCCCAAGAAAATTGATTGAGCCTATAATTAATGATATGACTCATTAGAATTCACTCTTTAAATGGAAGGTGATCTTATCAAATTTATCCTGCGCCATTTGGAGCGAGAATTGTGAATCAGCTAAAAATACCAAACGACCAAATTTATCTTCAGCTAGATAGCGTTGCTTCAGTGTGCTGAATGCCTTTAACTGTTCCTCATCGTGGCTCTCTATCCAACATGCCTTGAAGGCTGGGAAATTTTCATAGGTACATTTAGCGTTGTATTCGTGTTCCAATCGGTACTGGATAACTTCATATTGTAAGGCCCCTACGGTTCCGATAATCTTGCGGTTGTTTTGCTTCAACGTGAAGAGCTGTGCAACGCCTTCATCCATTAATTGGTCCACACCTTTGTTGAGCTGCTTCGCTTTAAGCGGATCCGCATTATTAATGAATCTAAAGTGCTCAGGTGAGAAAGACGGAATTCCCATGTAGTGTAAGGACTCCTTTTCAGAAACGGTATCACCAATTCTAAAGGAACCGTTATCCGGTATACCTATAATATCGCCAGGATAGGCTTCCTCAATGGTACTTTTCTTAGAGGCCATAAATGCCGTTGGGGCACTTACTCTAAACGTCTTGCCCGTCCTTGAATGGATGTAAGTCTTGTTGCGTTCGAATTTGCCACTAACGACCTTCAAAAAGGCAATTCTATTTCTGTGGTTCGGGTCGATATTCGCATGAATTTTGAATACAAAACCAGAAAATTGTTCTTCATTGGGTTGAACCAAACGTTCTTCTGCCTCCTTTGCCTGCGGCTCAGGAGCAATTTCTTGAAAACAGTCCAACAGCTCTCGTACACCAAAGTTGTTCAAGGCAGAACCAAAGAAAACCGGACATTGAGCGCCTTTCAAATAGGCTGAACGATCGAATTTAGGATACACTGCGTCCAATAACTCTACATCATTTCTGAGCTCTTCGGCAGCTTCTTGACCCACACGTTCTTCCAACATAGCATCATTTAGGTCCTCTATAGATGTGCCTTCTGATATTTTCTGCTTGTTATCACTAGAGTACAAATGAAGGTTTTTCTCCCACATGTTGTAGACGCCTTGAAATCGTTGGCCCATTCCAACGGGCCAAGAAAGGGGGCATAAAGTCAACCCTAATTTTTGCTCTACTTCGTCAATCAGGTCAAAACCATCTTTTCCTTCACGATCGAGTTTATTGATGAATACGATAATGGGCGTATCCCGCATGCGACAGACTTGGACCAATTTCTCAGTCTGTGCCTCTACACCTTTGGCTACATCAATAACCACTATAACGCTATCACAAGCTGTTAAAGTTCGGTAGGTATCTTCTGCGAAATCTTGGTGACCCGGTGTATCGAGGATATTGATCTTTTTATCCTTGTAATAAAAGCCCATAACAGAAGTGGCTACGGATATACCACGTTGTTTTTCAATCTCCATGAAATCAGAAGTGGCCGCCTTCTTCACCTTGTTACTCTTCACCGCGCCAGCTTCTTGGATTGCACCTCCGAAAAGCAGTAACTTTTCTGTGAGCGTAGTCTTTCCAGCATCCGGGTGAGAGATGATACCAAAGGTTCTGCGCTTTCTAATTTCTTTCTCGAAGGCCATGTATAAAATTTTGAAATGCAAATATACCAAAGGTTTCTTCGAGGATTTAGCGCTTATTTATTATACTCGCACGGTTTTCTTAAACAATATGTTCTTTTCTAGGTTAGCAATTTGTGGAGAGTAAATATTCAATAAAAGATCTTGAGCAATTAAGCGGTATTAAGGCCCATACCATACGTGCGTGGGAGCAGAGATACAAACTTATTGTGCCCATGCGCACGGTGACAAACATTCGGTACTACGGTGATCATGAATTGCGTGTCATACTCAATACGTCTGTACTGCTTGGTGCCGGATGGAAGATTGGAAAAATATCAAAGCATTCTCCCGATGAGCTAGCCCTTCTTGCGCTTGATGCGAGTCCTTATGAAGGCAATTTCACATATGAATTAAATGAGTTAAAGCTCGCGACCTTAGCGTTTGACATAAAACGATTCGAAGCTGTAATGGATCATTGTATTGAGCGATACGGTGTTCATAATACGTATAGAGAAGTCATTGGCGATTACATCCAAGAATTAGGCAAATTGTGGCTATCTGGTAGCGTCGGTATATCTCAAGAACACTTCGTATCGTCCTTGATCCGGCAGAAAATTTATGCTGCTATTGATGCGCTTCCAGCTAAAGTGAATGACAAGAGTGGAAAGTATGCCATCTTCCTTCCTGCAAATGAACTTCATGAAATAGGTGTATTGTATCTGGCGTACCTTCTAAAAGAACGAGGCGAACAAGTATTTTACCTCGGTCAAAGTTTACCAAAAGAATATCTCACAGATCTGCTCGATAATCAACCAATAGATCATCTTATCAGTTGTTTTACCACCCATCCAGAACTGCCTGAATTAGGAAATTATTTGGACGAATTAGAGGAGCTTATTGTTCATAAAGGCATCCAAGTGCACCTTACTGGGTATGTATTTACAGATTTCGAGCCGGAGAAGGAATTCCGCAACATCAACATTTACGGCACTTTAAAGCAATTAAGCGAAGGACTTTCCTAGAAAATCCACTTTGTTTAATAAATTTCTAAAAAGATTATACAAATTGTTGGAACACATTGTTTAACTTTACCAAACAAACGTTAAACAACTGTATCATGTCAACTGCTGAATTTGGACAACTTATCGATAGAGAGCACGATTTTTTAAGTCAGCTAGCTATGAAGCTTACCAAGCGTCGCGATGATGCTGATGATCTTCTTCAGGACACTTATTACAAAGCACTGAAGAATAAAGACAAATTTGCCACAGGGACGAACCTTAAAGGTTGGTTGTACACAATAATGAAGAATACTTTCATTAACAACTACCGCCGCAAAAAGCAACAAAATACGTTTGTGGATGAAACCGAAGGTCAGTACTTTTTAAATTCAAAAGAGGCCGGAAAGACTACGCTAACAGACGCTAACGTCGATAACCAGTACATCATGGAGCAAATCGGTTCCATCGAGAAGCATTACACTGAGGCGTTCTTCATGCATTATGAAGGATATAAATACGAGGAGATTGCAGAACATTTTAATATTCCATTAGGAACAGTGAAATCCCGTATCTTTCTAGCACGCAAAAAGATGATGGAAAAGCTTGCCGACCAGCGTCATTAGCCTATAACCGCCTAAAACGTTCTAATGAAATCAGTAATAGTCATAGGGTCTGGCTTCGCCGGACTCAGTGCCGCGTCCTTTCTCGCCAAAGAGGGATACGATGTAACGGTTCTTGAAAAAAATGATCAACTTGGGGGTAGAGCACGTACCTGGGAAAAGGATGGCTTTTCTTTCGATATGGGACCAAGCTGGTATTGGATGCCAGATGTTTTCGAACGGTACTTCGCTTCATTCGATAAAGAGGTATCAGATCATTACAACCTGGTCCGTTTAAATCCATCTTACAGAGTAGTTTTCGGTCCTAATGAACATGAAGATCAGAGTCCAAACATGTTGGAACTCGAAGCGATGTTTGATCGACTCGACCCTGGTTCAGGCCTGCGGTTACGTAAATTTTTGAAACAAGCCGAATACAAGTATAATGTGGGTATTCAAGACCTTGTTTTCAAACCAGGTCGTTCCCTTACAGAATTCATGGACTTTAGAATTTTCAAGGGCTTATTTCAACTGGATATGCTTAAAGATATTCGAAAGCATGTCGCCGAGGTTAGTTCACATCCTAAACTAAAGGCAATACTGGAATTTCCCGTTCTCTTCTTAGGTGCCTTACCTCAAAACACCCCAGCACTTTATAGTCTCATGAATTACGCAGACATGTCGCTTGGGACTTGGTACCCTATGGGTGGCATGAACAAGATCATTGAAGGTATGGTCAGCGTTGCGAAGGAGCAAGGTGTGAAGTTTAGAACCAGTACTGAAGTAACCGGATTTAAATATTCTAATGGAAAGATTATCAGTGTGCTCACCAAAGGCGGAAGCTTTACCGCAGATATAGTAGTAGGAGGAGCTGATTACCACCATATCGATCAAAAAATAAGTAGTCCTGAATACAGAGAATACAGTCCTGAATATTGGGAAAAACGTAAGATGGCCCCGTCTTCGTTGCTATTCTATCTTGGTGTAAAAGGTAAAGTAAATAATGTTTTACATCATAACTTATTCTTTGACTACGAATTAGATCAGCATGCTCATGAGATTTACACGGACCCTACGTGGCCAACGAAACCCTTGTTTTACGCCAGCGCACCGACTAAAACTGATGAGTCAATCGCTCCTGAAGGATGCGAAAATATGTTCCTGTTAATGCCTACTGCACCCGGTTTATCAGGAGACAGTGAAGAAGTTAGAGAAAAATATTACCACCTCATGATGGACCGGCTTGAGTCCTACACTGGAGAATCGATTCGAGACCGAGTGATAGTTAAGCGCAGTTTTGCCTACAGCGATTTCAAAAGCGAATACAACAGTTTCAAGGGCAACGCTTACGGCTTAGCCAATACATTAGACCAAACTGCTATCTTTAAACCAAGACTTAAAAGTAAAAAAGTAGCGAATCTTTATTTCGCAGGCCAATTAACCACGCCGGGGCCCGGTGTACCACCTTCGCTCATTAGTGGAGAAGTGGTCTGTGGTGAGATTGTGAAGGATTATTCTTTAAAGAAAGTAGTATGAAAGCATTATTCGACAGCGTAAGTATCCGAGCAAGTAGAATGATCACTAAAGCATATTCTACCTCTTTTTCACTTGGTATTTTGGGCCTTGACAAAAAATACCACGATCCCATCTACGCGATCTACGGTTTCGTTCGCTTTGCAGATGAAATTGTTGATTCCTTTGAAGGATATCCCCAGAAAGAACTACTTGAACGGTTTTGGAAAGACACGTATTTAGCCTTAGACGAAAAAATTAGTCTAAACCCTGTCCTAAACAGCTTCCAGCAGGCTGTAAATACTTTCGAAATAGACCGAGATTTGATCGAGACTTTTCTTAAGTCCATGGAAATGGATCTTTACAAGAATGATTACGATGAAGAAGGGTACAAAGCATATATTTTAGGTTCAGCTGAAGTCGTAGGACTCATGTGTTTAAAGGTTTTTGTCGATGGGAGCGAGGAACGCTATCAAACATTGAAAAAGCCCGCTATGCAACTAGGAAGTGCCTTTCAAAAGATTAATTTCTTACGGGACTTGCACGCCGATTACAAGAAATTAGGTCGAACTTATTTCCCAGGGGTAGACTTAAATAATTTCGACGAAACTGTAAAAACAGAGATCGAAGCTGATATTGATATCGATTTCAGAGCAGGTTACGAAGGAATAAAGCAATTACCGAAAGGCGCACGCTTTGGAGTCTACATTGCCTATGTATACTACTACAGCTTATTTAAGAAAATTAAAAAAACACATTGCGATATCATTCTAAGTCAACGTGTTAGAATATCAAATAAAAGGAAATACGGTTTATTCTTAAGTAGTTTCGTAAGACATACCATTAATTGGATCTAAAATATGGCTGAACAAGTTATCCTGGTTGATGAGCATGACAATGCCATCGGACTGATGGAGAAAATGGAAGCGCACCGATTGGCGAAATTGCATCGTGCATTCTCTGTTTTCGCCATGAACGACAAGAATGAAATTTTACTACAGCGCAGAGCGTTACACAAATACCACAGTGGCGGTTTATGGACCAACACCTGTTGTTCTCATCCTCGTGATGGTGAAAATGTTGAGGAAGCAGCAAAAAGAAGGCTCATGGAAGAGATGGGTTTTACCTGTGATGTGAAGCGCATTTTTAGTTTTATCTACAAAGCCGAGCTTGACAACGATCTAACAGAACATGAATTAGATCACGTACTTATCGCTCGTTGGAATGACGATCCTAATGTAAATCCTGATGAAGTTGATTCGTTCGATTGGCAATCAGTAGAGTGGGTGGCCACAGATATGAAAAACAACCCTGATCGGTATACTGAATGGTTCAAAATCATTTATGATCGATTCTTAAACTATTGGAATAATGAAGATCACGGTTTATAGAAAAGCGCATTTTAATGCGGCGCACAGACTCCATGAACCTAGCCTCACAGATCAAGATAATGAGGCAATTTTTGGAAAGTGTAACAATCCTTATTACCACGGCCACAACTACGAATTAATAGTTGGCGTCACAGGCGATGTAGATCCGAAAACTGGCTATCTAATTGATATGAAGGTACTTGCGGACCTTATCAAATCTGAGGTTGAAGAGTATATGGACCACAAAAATCTAAATGTACAGGTGGCAGAATTTAAGACACTCAACCCTACTGCAGAGCATATTGCGTATGTGATATGGAACAGATTGCGCGTAAAATTGAACACATCCTTTGATTTGAAGGTTACCTTATATGAAACCCCCAGGAACTTTGTTGAGTACTGCGGAGAATAAAATTATTATGACAAAGCACGACCAAAAATATTCCACTGAAGAGCTTGCCGAATTATTCGACAATCATATGGGTAGCGCTATTGATACGCCACTAAGATCTGATGCTTTTGACTTGAGTGATGAAGAGAAGATTACACAAATAGCCTCGAAGTTTGAAGATATCATGACAATTTTAGGTTTAGACCTAAATGATGATAGTCTGCGAGGAACGCCACTTAGAGTAGCTAAAATGTACGTATCAGAGGCGTTTGCAGGGCTTAATCCTAAAAATAAGCCGGAGATGAAGCTCTTCGATAACAAGTACCAGTATAGGGATATGCTTATCGAAAAGAACATCACTGTACATTCACATTGTGAACATCACTTTGTACCTATTATAGGTACCTGTCACATCGCTTACGTTCCCAACGGTCAAGTAGTTGGTTTGTCCAAGCTGAATAGGATCGTTCGTCATTATGCTAAACGGCCTCAAGTTCAAGAACGTTTGACGCGTCAAATAGCAGAAGCATTAATGGAGGGTTTAGGAACCCCCAGCGTGGCCGTTTATTTAGAAGCGGATCACATGTGCGTGAAGACTCGTGGAATAGAAGATGCCGGAAGTTCAACCATTACTATGGCATTCCATGGTGCGTTTGAAGATGAATTACAGCGTCAGTATTTCCTAAACGCAGTTCAATAAATGGCTCAAAAGGTTACTCTTTTTTGGTTCAGACGCGATCTAAGATTAGAGGATAACGCCGGTCTTTTGAAGGCACTGAAAAGTGAGGCGCCCGTTGTGCCCATTTTCATTTTTGACCCAACAATCCTGTCGAAACTTGAGGATACTAAAGATGCTCGTGTATCCTTCTTGCACGAACGTTTACAAGCGTTAAAAAATCAGTTACAAGACTTAGGTTCCGATTTATTGGTGTTCTACGATGAACCATTACAGTGCATGAGGGAGCTCATGAGCCGCTTCGAAGTAACCGGTCTATACTTCAACCGCGACTACGAACCTTATGCAAGGAAGCGGGACAAAATGGTATACGACTATTTCGAGTCGCTGAACGTACCATGTATTGGTGCCAAAGACCACGTTCTCTTTGAAAAGAACGAGGTTGTCAAAGCCGACGGAACGCCTTACCTCGTTTACAGTCCTTATGCAAAAGCATGGAAGAAGCTATGCACTGCAAATCATTTTAAGGCACATCCAACAATAGATTATTTTCATTCTTTTTTTAAGTCTCAAGAATTCACTGAACTGATTTCACTCCAAGAAATGGGGTTTGAGCCAACTAACATTGCCATCCCATCCGCGGCTATTTCTAAAGAGATTATTAATAACTACGATAGCACACGAAACTTTCCGGCATTGAAAAAGGGTACGACTCGTTTAGGCATTCACCTTAGGTTCGGCACCATAAGTATTCGGGAACTTGCGCGATTGGGTGAAAGAACGAATGAAACTTTTTTAAATGAGTTGATTTGGCGTGACTTTTTTCAAATGGCGCTATACTATTTCCCTGATAGCCGTTCAAAAGCTATTAAACCAAAATATGATTTAATTCCTTGGTCAAATAACGAGGAGCACTTTGCAGCTTGGTGTAAAGGAAAAACCGGCTATCCTATTGTTGATGCGGGAATGCGTGAGCTTAACGCGACTGGATTTATGCACAACCGTGTTCGCATGATTGTGGCCAGCTTCCTGACTAAACATTTGTTGATTGATTGGAGGTGGGGAGAGGCCTATTTCGCCTCTAAACTACTGGACTTTGATTTAGCAAGTAATATCGGTGGATGGCAGTGGGCGAGTGGTAGTGGACTAGATGCCGCACCTTATTTCCGAGTATTCAATCCTACTTCGCAGTTGGAAAAATTTGATAAAGACCTCACTTATGTCAACAGATGGGTACCTGAATTGCAAACCAAGCTGTACCCTAAGCCAATAGTGGAGCATAAGTGGGCACGTGAACGTTGTCTTGCCACTTACAAGGAGGCCTTATCAAACGTTTAGATTAGTCTGCTGTGTAGCCGAAAAGCTCCTTTTCCTTAATGACGCGATCCACGTATTGCGGCAAACAGCTTTCCCAACCCTCTTCACCAGAACGGATTTTACGCAGAACGTCGCGAGAGAAAATATTTTTTATCTCTTCGTCAATGTGCTCGATATCAATAATGCGGTTGTGAAAGTTTAAGTAATCTATAATGGGTCTAAACCTTGGATGAACTTCTGCATCTTCCTTTCTTAGGACTTTTGCGGTTTCATTTTCTTGGAACGGGTAGACCAGTATCTTCAAATCCTTGGAGAAAATTCTACCGAACGCCTCAAGTATACCTCCTTGCAAATCGCGGTAGTATTTCTCATCAAACAACTCACTAAGATTATTTACTCCCATTACCAATCCTTGACGTTTCTTTGAGAAGCGACCAAAGTAATCTACGAGTTTATAGTACTCCTGGTAGTTTGATATCAGTACGGTCTGTCCCAAACTGCAAAGTATTTCTGCTCGATCTAAGAAATCTTGTTCGTCTAATTCGCCGTCCGCCAAAAGATTGTTCAAGGTGATTTCCCATAATACTACTGTACGGTCAGGATTGACCTTTTTGTCATTGGAAAACAAATCGTAGCCACGTTTGATCATGTCCATGTTTACTCGTGTAACAGGACGGAATGAACCTCGCATGGCAAGAATATTCTTTTTATAAAGTAATTCTGCTGGCAATAGATTGTTTCCTTCTGGCCCGAATATTACAGCTTCAGTGTAGCCATTTTTGATCAACTGTAAAGACATTAAACGATTATCTACCACTTCGAAGTCTGGGCCTGAAAAATTGATTAAGTCAATCTCGATAGCATCTTTGTCAATATTATCGTAAAGCGTAGATAAAAAGAACTTGGGATCTTCAAAATAATTATACGCACCAAAAATGAGATTCGTTCCAAGCCTACCGACGGTCTCTTGTTGATGCTTCGCCTCATTCTCTCCAAGTCTGAAGTGAATTATAATTTCGTTCGTTTCCTTTGAAGGATCCGTTTGGAAACGAATTCCCATCCATCCGTGACCTTTGAAGGTCTTTGTAAAATTTATGGTTGCAACTGTATTTGCATATGCGAAATACATTTTATCTGGATGCAGGTTGCGGTCTAAACGTTTTTCTATGAGATTGTATTCGTGCTTAAGCATCTTACGTAACCTACTTTCAGTCACGTATCTGTTATCTTCTTCTATACCGTAAATGTCATCAGAAAATGCTTTATCGTAGGCGCTCATTGCCTTTGCGATGGTACCAGAAGCTGCACCGGCCCTAAAAAACTCTCGCACGGTCTCTTGTCCTGCGCCTATTTCGGCGAAGGTGCCATAAATCTCTGAGTTTAGGTTAATTTTAAGTGCCTTTTGGGCGGTGGTTAAGATGACGCGGTCATTCATGCGGTTAGCTGATAGGTTAATCACTGAAACAAAAGTAACATTTAGTCTTCATCCTTAAGAATGTAAAAGCGCTAAATACAAACAAAGAATGAGCCAAAGAGGGGAATTGATATTTTTAGGTTCTGGAACTTCTCAAGGAGTTCCAGTGATTGGCTGTGATTGCGAAGTTTGCATGAGCAAGGATGTCAGGGATAACAGGACAAGAAGCTCGGTACATATTCAGTTTGCAGGCCTTTCGCTTCAAATAGATACCGGCCCTGATTTTCGTACCCAGATGTTACGTGAAGGATTGACCCATGTGGATGCCGTATTGTTCACTCATGAACATCAAGATCATGTCGCGGGTTTAGACGATGTTCGACCAATCATTTTTCGTGTTCGCAAAGAAATGGCTCTTTACGGTCAGCAACGTGTTTTAGATAGAATTAAAAAGGCATTCGACTACGCTTTCAAAGCACAGCCGTATCCTGGAGCCCCCAGTTTTACAACTACATCAATTGAAGCAGAATTGGCTTTTACCATAAATGGGGTAGAAGTACTTCCGCTTGGTATAAACCACGGTAACCTTCCCATTTTAGGCTATAGAATTGGCGACACTGCCTATTTAACGGATGTTAACGACATTCCCGATGAAGCGATGGAGCAGTTGAGTGGCTTAAACTATTTGATCTTAGATGCGCTTCACAGAAAGGAACATTATAGCCACTTTAATCTGACACAGGCTATAGAATGGGCAACTAAAATAGGAGCGAGACACACTTACTTTATACACATGAGCCACTACATGGGGAAGCATGAAGATGTGGAGAAAGAGTTGCCCGAAGGGATGCAGCTTAGTTTCGATGGGCTACGTATTCCAGTTACGATTTAGTTACCTAGGTATTTTCCATTGACATAAACCCCAACCACTCGGTACTTAGTCGTAGTTCCCTTGAACGGATTATTATAGGCTTTAGACGCAAATCCGGTTAAATCCGAACCGTTTTCATCCAGTATAGTGAATTCTGCTATGCCTCCTTCGACAATCTTTAATTCAGGCAGACCAAGCAAATCTCTAGGATTGGAAGAACATAGTTTCTGTAAGAGTTCCCAATCCAATTTCTTCGCATCCAATAGATGTACCAAGGCGCCTTCAAATCCCGCCATTCCGAAAGATGCATTATCGAATTCGCATGCCTTTAACTCAATATCGCTAGGAAGGTGGTCCACAGTTAAACAATCGACTGTACCGTCTTGCAAGGCATCCCAAAGCGCGTTCTGGTCTTCAGTAGTGCGTAAGGGCGGAGCTACTTTAAAGTTCGTATCGTACGTTGCTACTGCTGTTTCGTCGAAAAGTAAGTGGTGGATATTAACGCTACAGGTGAGGTTGAGTCCTTTTGATTTCGCATCACGAACAGCCTTAATTCCTTCGGAAGTGCTCACACTGGCAATGTGCATGCTGCCTTCAGTATATTCCAACAACTTTAGATCGCGCGCTATTTGAACAGATTCTGCAATATCTGGGATTCCTTTTAAGCCTATATACGTAGAGGTTACACCTTCATGAACCTTACCGTTGGCCGCCAAATTCGCATCTTCTGGGTGCACCATGATGCGACCAAAAGGTTTACTGTATAAAAGAGCCAATTTTAAAAGATTCGCATTTCGCATGCCTTGCTTGTAATCTCCAAACAAGATTGTGCCATGCTGGTACATATCGAACATGTCACTCATCTCCTCACCAGCACTAGATTTACTAGCCGATCCTACAGGTACAAGATTGATCGCCGTGCTTTCGCCTTTACTTAATATGAATTCTATACCTGTTTTATTATCAATTCCCGGAGTTCCATTACTAACCACACCTACTGCAGTAAAGCCACCGGAAGCCGCCGCTGCAGCACCTGTCTCCAACGTTTCGCATTCCTCATTTCCAGGCTCTCCAAGATCACTGTGCAATTCTGCAAAACCAGTGGTTAATGTTGCACCCTCTAAATCTACGGATGGGCAATCCATCTCAGGGAGATCGCCTATAGAAGTAATTTGAGATCCTTCAACTAAAATGTCTACGGTTTGTAAATGGTAAGGACTATGAACGTCAACTACGTAGGCATTTTTAAATAGGAGTTGCATCTCGATTAAATTTTAGCAAAAATAAGTGCAATTAGGGCGCAAAACAATGCAAGTGCCAAAGCTATTTTACTTTCTGTCCAAAATTGGACCGATTTCTGTACTTCTTTGACCGATTTCACCCAGCTATAATACTGGACCTTCGTCTGATCTAATTGGGTAATATTTGAATCATATCCATCTTCTCCATAATTCACGAGAGAAGAGCGCATTCCTTCCTGCTGCTGTTCTGAAGCCCACTGGAGCAGGGCCTTATAATAAGGATGTCCCGCATCTGCTATGGGAAAGGATTGCTCGTAGAGTACGGCGCCATCAGGGAGTTTTCGCCATCCCGACAGCACGACATCGCGTTTCGTTTTTAGAAATGGCGTAAGGCCGGTAAATGCTTCTCCAGACCATTTTTTTGGAGATGGCCAACGGTTTCGCTCCGATGCCCCAATGAAGAAATCGGTATAAAAGGGATCTTCGAGAACGGGGATAACCTCTTGATCAAGCACGGCTGTTTGTTCATTTGAAAAACGCAGGAGTACATACCCTTCATTTTTCAACTCTTCAGGGACGAAGGAAAATCCATTCAATACAAGAATCGCGGAGGTTGGCAATTTTTGAAGGTCGCCTGTATTCCTATACACCACCTTGTTCTGTATCGGAAGTGAAGCGAGGCCAGGAGCGCCAGGGGTTATTAATTCAATGATTGGTAGGGAATTTGGTCGGTAAAGAAGGTGGTTATTATCTTCAATTATGGAGTCGCCTGAATAGGATAGAACCAACTCTTCCGCCTCGATAGACCACCATGGAACACGAACAATACTATCGGCTTCTTGAAGAATTAAAGTATTTGAGTCACGGACTTCCCATTCACCGCTATGTGTGCCGTTTGTTATTGTAAACCATTGCTCCTTTGCATTAGCTCGAACTTCTTTTACCAAAGCATTGAAAACTGAGCTTCGTTTAGGTAGGACGTACGTTGACGCTCCTTCTGGTAAAACAGAATAACCGGCCGACAGAATATAGCTGTTTTCATAGTCTTGAAGAGGTGCTTCTGACGCAGGCCAATCCTTTAGGGCTTCAACTACTTCGTCTGCTCGAAGGGTTCCTATCCCAATCCCGCCACGAACGTTTACGGTATACGTACCCTTAGGTAATTGTTTTAATGCTTCCGGCAACCAATACGCCTTTCGAGACCAAAGTGCAGGTGAATTATCAATCAAAATAGTGGTTGAATCTCGAGGTATTCTAGGACTTGCTAACGAAAAAAAGAAGAGTGCTATCACCAACATTCTAAGTAGAACGAGCAGCCATTCTTTCAACTTATTGCGTCGCCGATCTTGTGTTTTGAATTTGTCCAACCACATTAAAGATGGAATGGGGATGGGTTTTATTGATCGTTGTCCCAATAAATGAATAATGGGTACCAAAAGAGCTAAGGCTGTTCCCCACAACCACTGTGGTGAATCAAAGAGCATGGGTAGAACAATTATTTAAAAACACCAAAGTAGTTTCATAAACGTTCACTGCTTCGGAGCTAGTCTGGTGGTTATGAATCACATGGTCTTTGCAAGCGCAATTGGCCCATTGTTTTAAAGGTGAGCTTAAATTAGCATGCATCCATTGTGCTTTTTCAACGCTCACTACCTTGTCGCGTACCTCTACTGATTCATTCCACATCATAGTGAGTGACGGGGCTCTAACGGCTTTAAAAGTTTCGACTGTCATCGTGGTCTCCAGTAGCCATTGCATTTCTATCACACTCTCCCAACTGTAGGAGCGGTGTTTACAATCCTCAGTGACGCCGTCTTCCCGAGGAGCCAGGTCCCTATATTCCTGGCCCGATATCCATTTGAGCAAATCCAAACCCCATGGGCCGTTCGTCAAGCTCGCTAAGGGATCATGCAATCGAATATTGGGACTATAATTGACTAGAGCATGTACCTTATCCGGAAATGTTGCTGCCAACTTGATGGCAAGGGGAGTACCTGTACTACAAGACATGATAATGACTTTATGACCTAAAGTAGTGGCCAAAGCAAAGTCCTTTTTCGCTTTTTCCCAAGCCTCTGTTGCTGTGTAGGTCGCATATCTTAATGAATCAGGCTCTATTAAACCATGACCTGCAATCCTAGGGTAAAAGGCATTGGCCTTTAAATGATCCGCTACCCAATATCGAACAGAATCACCCTCGTGTTGAGAAGCACTGAAACCATGAAGATAGAGCAGTACATATTCGGTAGGAACAATGCTATCGAACCAATCGACGGTGCTTAATGCACAAGGTTCTGCTCCAGCTTGAGCGTCAA
The DNA here is from genome assembly GCA_003045825.1 of Bacteroidota bacterium. Taxonomy (GTDB): domain Bacteria; phylum Bacteroidota; class Bacteroidia; order Flavobacteriales; family Schleiferiaceae; genus UBA10364. Next base: position 23,221 of record PZPA01000001.1, on the reverse strand, counting down.
ACTTCGCTAAGCTGTCATTAATAGTCGCAAGTGGCGTTTGTATGGAAGGAAAGGACAGGTCATAGGTTGGTGCCTTCGTTGTGGGGCCCGTGAAATAGAAGGACGTGACAAGAAGGAGTAGGGCAAGAGCACTTATTGCTATTCTTTTTAAATACTTCATTCACTTGCTTCTTTTAATGTGAGCGGGAACTTTAGTGGATCTTCATTCAGCTGCAACAGACCAGTAAAGGTGATCACATCGTCTGTCAGATACACTTTGCTAGACTTCAGGTCCAATTCTAAAACACTTTCCGGGCCCGCTGCCCCACAAAAAAAACAGCTTGAGAAGGGAAAGGCGCTTAGAGCATAAGTCTCACTTACCGCATCTAACGCGATAACATAGCCCGTGATTTTGACCCGTTTCCCGTTCCATTTTCGTAATTCATCTGACCATACGGGTACCTGAACCCAACTCGCTGTGGTGGGTTCATAGACTTCTTCAAAAACCAGGCGTTCAAACGTATTCCACGTCAATCGTTCCTGCGCGAAGCCTAGAGTACTTAGGAAAGTAAAAAAAAGAAGTGCTCGCTGTTTCATCCTGCGAATTCTACATTTTTCAAAATAAAGAAGAGTCGATAGGGGTCCTTTTTATTGAAGACTAGTAGTCCTTTCACAACTACGAACTGATCCGTAATTAGCGCATCTGGGCGTTCCTTGAAGAGTAATTCGACTACGGTATTTGGTTCGGCATTTCCGCAAAAAAAACAACTGGAAAATGCATAACGACTTAACGCATATTGACTCCCTTCGACATCTACAGGAACGAGATACCCTTGGAGTACAACCTCTTGCAACTCATAAGCATCCAAATAGGAAGGAAATTGTGGAGAATACAGTCCATCAGGAGTTGTGGAGTAAGGCACTGCCAACAGCTCCCATGGGACGACCTTTTGGGAAAATGCAGGACTGGCGATCAAACTAAAGACAGTAGCGAGTATGATTCTTTTCATTGCTTATTCAGATTGATGTACAATAAAATGGTGGATACTACTAACGGAAGTAAGCCTAGGCCTGCATTCATAAGACTCAAAGAAAGTCCCATAATGTCAAACAAAGTTAAACCAGCGATCAGTCCTAGTAACCCTGAGAAGATATATAGCCCATAAGTAGCTGTAAAAACTACCGACTTTGAGATTCCTTTGATACGAAGCAACAACACTGTGGATCGTTCCGTCATGCCAATAAAAAAGAGAAATCCGATAAAAAGTAATGCCACAAAAATCGACACCATTCTTCCGTAGATTGCGGCACGATCTAAAGTTGGCTGCCACTGCTTTTGCAATTGGCCAAAGATGAATACGGGGAAGGCACCTTGTTCATTGGTTCGTTTTGAAATCACTCCCGGCAACATCAACAAACCAGACTTAGACTTTAACTTCATTAATAATGACGTAAACTCTTCTTTAACAGAACTATGCATGCCGGCATATGCTGCATTAGTCACGAAATATGCTTGCTCATCTGCTGAACGCTCAGCATTGAAAATTCCTACAACCTTAAGATCGTGATGTGCGTGTGTAGCACCCCTTGAGTCACTACCGTGAGAGGAGTGAAGCGCCGCTCCCAAACTCAGGTTGTTTCGCATCGCAAGCACAGTACTAACAGCGATTTCATCAGGATTCGTGGGTTGTTTGCCTTGGTCGAAAGTAATACCGAACCAATCGAAGTAATTAGAATCGGTCCCCACGACGGGAATCCCTTCTATATTATCGCCAAGGGATATGGCGCAAGCCTCTTGAACAAGCGGGTGTTTTCTCCAGTACTCAGCCGTAGCGCTAGGTAAATTTCCAGTGGGGTTTTCCATTCGGTAAAGTGAACTCGCAATAATCTGCGTCGGTGCACCTTTGTACCCGATCACGACGTCCACCAAAGAAGCGCTTTCTTGCCAACGTTCATAGATGTAACGTTGCGTGGCGCTGGGTAAATGGAGTAGTATTGAAGTTATAAACGAGAGGAGTAGGGCGATGCCTAGAACTACCCATCGTTTGCGCAATTGTGCCCTCCATATTTTCAGCACAATCCTCATAAAGCGATGCGGTGGTTGTGGATGTTTCCTTGAAGCAATCGAACATCATGGGTTACGATAATCATTTTTGCCTTTACATTCTCACGGCGAAACCGATCAAATAGACTAATCGCTGCAGTTGCCCAATCATCGTCGAGGGCGCTCGTAGGTTCATCCAATAGTATCCAATCCGCATTATCTGCAAGTACCCAAGACAACCAGAAACGTTGCTGTTGGCCTATGCTTAATTGGTCCGGTAATTTGTGAAAGTGGGATTGAAGTCCCAAGGTTTCCGCTATGGTTTGCCATTGTTCGCCTGCCGTCATCGAAAGCTGCTCGTACATCGTCATGTAGCCAATCCAGTACTGCTGTTGTGGCATTAACGATGTTTTTTGTCCTTTTACGATTGAAGAAAAACTTGTTCCCAACTCACCGTGAAGCGCACGAAGTAATGTTGTTTTTCCCACTCCAGAAGGGCCCGTGACCAGGGTAATCCCATCGGGGAAGGTCATATCAGGGTAGGTGATCGAGAAGGAAGGGCTGAGCTGTATATCCATTATCATCAAGTCGAAACTAGTAACAATACCAACGCAACGGCAACCACGGTATAGATTAATTTACCAATGATACCAAGGACTATACCTAGAGTGGCTAATAAAGCGCTACGTAGACTCTTGACGATATTAGTGTTCGAGCGGTATTGACCGATAAACGCTCCAACAAAAGCGCCTATAAACATTCCCGGTCCGGTTATTAATCCCAAGAGTAAGCCAATCGTTGCGCCGCGTGTAGCTTCTTTTGACCCACCGCCTCGTTTCGTTATGATACCAGGCAAAAGATAATCGCCAATAAAAAATAACAATCCTGTGATTGCCCAGAGGTACAGCCAAAATCCAGCATTCTGCGAAAGGTCATTTGTTTGTGCAAAAAGAATCAAGCCTACGGATGATAATAAAGGGCCGGGTAATAGCGGAAGAACCGATCCAATTACGCCGACGATCAGTAAAATAAAAGCGATACTCTCCATTGGATAAATATACGAACTGCACTACAAGGAATAAGACGCGTATACCTAGATTTACAGGGTGCATTACGTAGTAGTAGATATAGAGACCACAGGGGGCAGGCCGAATGGAAACGACATTACCGAAATAGGTATTGTCCATGTGGAACATAATAAGATTGTGCGCAAGTGGTCCTCGTTCGTAAAGCCCGACCGCAGCATTCCCTATAACATACAAATGTTAACTGGAATTACAGATGATATGGTCGCTGATGCACCTACGTTCAAATCCTTAGTGCCTGAATTACTCAAGGAATTAGATGGAGAAGTGTTTGTTGCACATTCTGTGAATTTCGATTACAGCTTTATTGAACGGGCATTTAAGGAAGCCGGCGTCAATTGGCGCATGCCAAAATTATGTACGGTAAAATATGCGAAAGCCATGTTTCCAGAGTTTGGCAGGTATTCCTTGTCGCATCTTACGCAGGCTTTGGAGGTTGCCAATGATAATCCACACCGCGCGTTGAGCGATGCGTTGTGTGCCGCAGAGGTGCTTGTTCATTGCTGCATTGCAGATTATGACGATCAAAAGTTGAATGACCCCAAATTGGGCTTGCTCAAGCGCATCCAACTTCCTGACCTTATGCCGGCGCATCATTATGACGATTTACCCAAAGAATCAGGGGTATACCAATTCCTAGACGCATTCGGAATGCCCCTCTATATAGGTAAAGCCAATAATATCAAAAGTCGTATTACCCAGCATTTCAGTACGGACCAAGGTTCAACAAAGTACCAGCGCCTCATGAAGGAATGCCACAGTTTGACCTACGAGCTGTTCCCAAACGAAACATTGAGCCTTATTTACGAGGATCACCTGATAAGGCAACACTGGCCGCCCTTAAATAAGGCACAAAAGAAGCAGTCCTTGAAGTTTGGTTTGTACAGTTATGAGAATGGTAGAGGAGAGGTGAAATGGGTGGTTCAAAAAGCTATTGGAAGCGGGGCATTGCGCAGATTCGGTTCCTACGTTACGGGACAGCAATGGTTGGCCGATTACCTTCAATTGGCCCGTAAAAATGACTGGACTCAGAGAGAAGCATTGGACCAATTAGTTGCGAGTAATCATCAGCGCCTCATTTTGGCACTTCCTTACGAAAATACAGGAGCACTTTTTATCGAACGCGGAAGTATTACTGGAATCTACACTCATGACGATTACCTCACAAATGAAGAGTGGGCGAGAGCTAACTTTATACCAGTCAGTCCTTCGCCCACTATCAATTCTATCGGTATGAAGCTTTTAGAACAGCATCCCGATCATGTATTTCTACTCTAAGGCTACTCTTTTAAATCTTTGGACTCTTCCTTTACGGTAGATTCTTCGTCGGCACTTGCCTCAGGAAGTTCTTCAACTGCATCCTTAGCCTCAACTTGAGGTGCTTTGTCTACTTTAAACACTAGAGTTTTATCGTCTAGGCCAATATGAATAGTATCACCTTCTGTAATTTCCTTTGAAATAATCTTCTCCGCAAGCGGGTCTTCAATGAGTTTCTGTAACGCACGCGCCAAAGGTCTTGCGCCAAAAGCTTCATCAAAACCTTCGTCAGCTACAAAATCTTTCGCTTCATCACTCAGATTGATATGGTAGCCCAAATCTTGGATTCGACCAAACAGACTGCGCAATTCAATATCAATTATGCTGTGAATATCTTCGCGCGATAGCGAGTTAAACAGGACGACATCATCAATTCTATTCAAAAACTCCGGTGCAAAGGCCTTTTTCAAAGCTCCTTGTATCACACTATTCTCAATATCCGATTTGCGTTGGGTGCGAGCCGATGTACCGAATCCAACACCTGTACCGAAATCTTTCAGCTGACGACTACCTAGATTCGACGTCATTATGATGATGGTATTCTTGAAATCAACGCGGCGGCCAAGACTATCTGTGATTTGCCCGTCATCCAATGCTTGCAGGAGGAGGTTAAACACATCAGGATGTGCTTTTTCAATCTCGTCCAAAAGAATCACTGAATACGGTTTGCGACGTACCCGTTCCGTTAATTGGCCACCTTCTTCGTATCCGACGTATCCCGGTGGCGCACCAACCAGCCTGCTAATGGCAAATTTCTCCATGTATTCACTCATATCGATGCGAATCATGTTGTCCTCACTGTCAAAAAGTAACTTCGTCAATTCCTTCGCGAGTTGTGTTTTACCAACTCCAGTAGGTCCTAGAAAAATAAACGAGCCGATAGGTTTGCTCGGGTCTTTCAATCCCGCTCTGTTGCGCTGAATCGCACGAACAATCTTTTTAACGGCTTCATCTTGACCAATGACGTTTGAACGCAATTGATCTTCCATCTGAGACAGTTTCTCAAGCTCCTGTTGAGCTACGCGCTGAACAGGCACTCCCGTCATCATGGCAACTACTTCAGCCACCTCAGGTTCATCGACCGTCTTTTTGTTCAACTTTATACTGGCCTCCCAGGCTTCACGAGCACTTTCAAGCTGCGCTTCCATCTTTTTTTCATCATCACGCAAGCGAGCAGCTTCTTCATAGCGCTGGCTCTTGACCACGACAATCTTTTGCGCTTTTATCGCTTCCAATTGCCCTTCGAGTTGGGTGATGTTTTCAGGAACTTCAATGTTAGTGATGTGCACACGAGAGCCTGCTTCGTCTAGCGCATCAATTGCTTTATCAGGCAAATGGCGATCGCTAATGTAGCGTTGCGTCAAACGCACACAAGCTTCAATAGCTGCCGGCGTATAAAGCACGTTGTGGTGCTCTTCGTATTTATCTTTAATATTATTCAAAATCTGTACCGTCTCTTCAGGTGAAGTTGGGTCTACAGTAATCTTCTGAAAACGGCGTTCCAAGGCGCCGTCTTTCTCAATGAATTGACGGTATTCGTCCAACGTAGTGGCACCTATACATTGTATTTCTCCCCGTGCAAGGGCTGGCTTGAACATATTTGAAGCATCCAAACTTCCCGTTGCGCCACCAGCGCCGACGATGGTATGCAATTCATCTATGAACAGAATGATATCGTCGTTCTTTTCCAATTCGTTCATCAACGCCTTCATGCGCTCCTCGAACTGACCGCGGTATTTAGTGCCCGCAACCAAACTGGCCAAATCTAAACTAACCACGCGCTTATCGAAAAGGACACGACTCACCTGCTTATTGACTATGCGCAAAGCCAAACCTTCTGCAATGGCACTTTTACCTACGCCCGGTTCACCTATCAATAAAGGGTTGTTCTTTTTACGTCTGCTTAGAATCTGAGATACGCGTTCAATCTCCTTCTCACGACCCACTACAGGGTCCAATTTTCCTTGCGACGCAGACTTAGTTAAGTCCTTACCAAAATTATCGAGAACAGGAGTTTTACTTTTCTCTTTCCCGCGGTCGCGCTGCGGCGCTCTTCGCGCTCCACCAGAACGTCCCGCATCGTCCATATCGTCTTCTTCATAGCTCATGGAAGGGGATGGAAGGTCTGCATCGTCTGAATCACCTCTGCTGTCCGTTTCAATATAGTTGCTCTGGTATTCGCTTTTAACAGCATCATAGCTTGCACCTAATTGGCCCATGATACCGCTGATAGGATCATTATCGTTACGAAGGATACACAACAACAAATGCGGGGTTCTTATGACCGGGCTTTGGAACAGCTTCGCCTCAAGAAATGTTGTCTTTAATGCTTTCTCTGCTTGGCGCGTCAAAGGCAAGTTTTTTCCACTTACTTGAGTATTGGTGGCATATGGCGCCGCTACCTGTTCAATTTTGCTACGTACTTGTTTTAAATCGAGACCCAAATCCTTTAGGATCTGAATAGCTGTACCGTCACCATCCCTGAGGATGCCCAATAACAAATGTTCAGTACCTATATAATCATGGCCAAGACGGAGCGCTTCTTCCTTACTAAAGGTGATCACATCTCTTACTCTGGGGCTAAAGTTCTCTTCCATAATTGTTGTTTTGTGGTGTACTACTCTTAGAACACAATACGTGCCAAAGGGTTCTTTTCAAATCTAATGGCTCTTTTCGGCAGTTTCAGTGGTCCAATTCAATGGTTTGTTAACATTCGAATGTGGATAAATGCTCTAAGTAAACCCATAGCAGGTGGGACTTTCAGCCCATCAAAAAGCTATATTTGAAAATTACGAAAAAACCCGGCTTCGGCCGCACTAAATACTGACAATATGGCGCAGGGAGAACGCATTATTCCCGTAAATATTGAGGAGCAAATGAAAAGCTCCTACATCGATTATTCGATGTCGGTCATCGTTTCTCGTGCACTTCCAGACGTACGTGACGGATTAAAACCCGTTCACCGCCGCGTTTTATACGGAATGCACGACATGGGTGTTACCAGCTCGAAAGCATATAAAAAATCAGCAAGGATTGTTGGGGATGTACTAGGTAAGTACCATCCACACGGCGATAGCTCGGTATACGACACGATGGTTCGTATGGCGCAAGACTGGTCATTACGGTACACTCTCGTTGATGGTCAAGGAAACTTTGGCTCTGTTGATGGCGATAGCCCAGCTGCAATGCGTTACACGGAAGTCCGTATGCGTAAGATTGCGGAGGAAATGCTTTCAGATATCGACAAAGACACTGTAGATTGGCAATTGAACTTTGACGATTCTTTAAAGGAACCCACTGTGCTTCCTACAAGAATTCCTGGCCTACTGGTCAATGGTGCCTCAGGTATTGCTGTAGGTATGGCAACGAACATGCCTCCGCACAACCTTACAGAGAGTATCAATGCCATCAATGCTTACATCGATAATGATGCGATAGAGATAGATGAGTTGATGCAACACATCAGCGCACCAGATTTCCCTACGGGAGGTACAATCTACGGTTATGAAGGCGTAAGAGATGCATTTCACACGGGTAGAGGGCGCATCGTTCTTCGCGGTAAGGCAACTATTGAAGAAGTGCGTGGTCGCGAGTGTATCATCGTTACAGAAATTCCTTACCAGGTCAACAAAGCGGAAATGATCAAGAAAACCGCTGAATTGGTCAACGATAAAAAGATTGAAGGCATTTCAGACATACGCGATGAAAGTGATCGTAAGGGTATGCGTGTAGTGTACATTCTTAAACGCGACGCTGTTCCTAATGTCGTTTTAAACAAACTCTATAAATACACACAGCTTCAAAGTTCATTCTCTGTGAACAACATTGCATTGGTCAATGGACGTCCAGAGATGTTGAACTTAAAAGACATGGTGAAGCACTTTGTAGAACACCGTCATGATGTTGTGGTCCGCCGTACAGAGTATGAACTTCGACAAGCGGAGAAGCGTGCACACGTTCTTGAAGGTTTACTTATTGCGATCGACAATCTCGATGCTGTTATTAAACTTATTCGTGCATCTGCCACGGTAGATGAAGCTAAGTCTGGCTTGATGACTGAATTCAAACTTTCAGATGTCCAGGCGAAAGCCATCCTAGAGATGCGTCTTCAAAAGCTAACGGGTCTTGAGCGTGATAAAATCAAGTCAGAGTATGAGGAATTGATGAAGACCATCGAATACTTAAAAAGTATTCTAGGCGATAAAGTCTTGAGAATGGAAATCATCAAAGACGAACTTCTTGAGATTAAAGAAAAATACGGAGACGACCGCAGAACGGATATTGAATTCGCCGGCGGCGATGTAAGTATCGAGGATATGATTCCTGATTCTGAAGTGGTAATTACGATTTCACACGCGGGTTACATCAAGCGTACGCCACTGACGGAATACAAGAAACAGAACAGAGGTGGAGTGGGTTCTAAAGGTGCTAGTACACGGGATAAGGACTTTATCGAGCACGTGTATGTCGCAACGAATCATCAGTACATGCTCTTCTTTACCGAACTAGGAAGGTGTTTCTGGATGCGGGTGTACGAAATTCCTGAAGGAAGCCGTCAGAGCAAGGGTAGAGCGATTCAAAACTTGATCAACTTACCTCAAGATGATAAAGTTTTAGCATTTATAAATGTTCTAAACCTTAAGGACGAAGAGTACATCAACAGTCACCATATCGTGATGTGTACCAAGAAAGGAGTGATTAAGAAAACGTCCTTGGAGGCGTATAGCCGTCCTCGAGTCAATGGTATTAACGCAATTACCATACGCGAAGGGGATACCTTGCTTGAAGCCAAACTCACAAATGGCGAGCAAGACATTATGCTTGCTGTACGCAGCGGTAAGGCCATTCGTTTCCCAGAAGCCAAGGTCCGTACTATGGGCCGGAGTGCATCCGGTGTTCGTGCTATCACCGTCGATCATGACAACGATGAAGTAGTAGGAATGATTGTAGTTAAAGAAGGTGATGGTTTTGATGTGATGGTCGTGAGTGAGGCCGGCTACGGTAAGCGTTCTTCGTTAGAAGATTACCGTATTACCAACCGTGGAGGTAAAGGTGTGAAAACCATTACAGTTACGGAGAAAACAGGGGAGTTGGTGTCGCTCAAAGCCGTAACGGATGAGGATGATTTGATGATCATTACGAAAAAAGGAACCATGATCCGAATGGGTGTGGATACTTTAAGAGTAATGGGTCGAGCTACACAAGGTGTACGATTAATCAACCTGCGCAGCGGTGATGAAATTGCGTCCATCGCTAAGGTTCCAGCTTCAGAGGAAGAAGAAGAGGTGCTCGATGCAGAGGGCAACGTTATCGTCGCAACAGAAGGAGAAGAGGGTGCAACAGCACCAGAGGCTCCAACGGAAAGCGAAGATTAATACAATGATTTAGAACAATGGCGCGGTGTTTGTTCTTTTAGGGGAACTGACATATGTGACCTTATTTAAAAATTTGAAATAGTATAGAATGAAAAAAGTACTCTTCGCCTTATCGATGGTGATTACATTAGGACTAACTGCACAGGAAGCACCTAAAGTAACCAGTGCCATTATCGCATTAAGAGGCAATGAATTAGTAGAAGCAAAAGGCTTTATCGATGAAGCAACTGACATCATCGCAGGTAAAAACCAAGCAGAAATTAAGGAGAAAATCTTATCTAAGTTTTACTACAACAAATCCTTGATTTACGCTAAGATTGCTGCTTCACCTGATGCTGAAACAAAAGCATTAGCTGCCGATGCTAATGATGTTGCGGCTCAAAGTATTTTGGACTTAATCAAGTTTGAATCCGCAGCGAAAAAGCAGCCTTACACCCTTGATGCTATTCAAAACATCCCAAACATTGCTTTCAATTATCTTGTTGAAGCCAGTACTGCTTACGACGCAGGGAACTTTGAAGGGGCTTACAATGGATATATGAGTGCTTTCGAGCTGAAGAAAAATGAACTTTTAGGTGAATATGCTAGCCTCGATACAAGCTTGTTGTTTAATGCTGGTATCATCGCAGGTCAATCGGGTAATGTAGAGGCTAGTGTAGACGCTTTTCGCAGTTGTTTAGACTTAGGGTACAAAGGCATTACCTACACGGCAACCTACGCAGCAAGCGGTGAGCCAAAGCAATACCCTAATAAAGCTGCAATGGAGAAGGACCTACAGATTGGTCTAGCGACAGATCCTGTCATTGGTGAAGATGTTCGTCCGAGTGTATATATCAGCTTAATCAATGCGTACAAGAAGTTAGAGGATACGAAGAATTATGGGGATGTATTAATTGAAGCGAGAACGATGTATCCCGAGAATAAGGATTTACTGGATATTCAGCTTCAATCTTTCCTTGACAACAAGGATTACGACGGTGCATTAGCCAACCTTGATGAAGCCATTGTAAAGAATCCTACCAAAGGAATTTACCACTTTGTTAAAGGGAACATCCTACAGACAGAGTTAAAAGATTTAGATGCAGCGTTAATTGAATATAAGCGTGCAGTTGAATTAGATTCTACGTTGAGTGATGCCATGTACATGTGTGGTCTTGTATATATTGATCGTGCGAATGAAATTACTGAGCAGATGAACAACCTGGGTTTGAATGAAACGCGTAAATACAATGCGTTGAAGGACAAACAAAAAGGTGTGTTTGAAGAAAGCCTACAGTATTTCGAAAAGTCATACGAAATGAATCCTAACGATATGGATATCGTTCGTGCACTGATGGAGGTTTACAGAAAAGTTGGTGACTACCAGAAGACTATGGATATGAAAGCCGTTTTAGAAGCAGCGGCAGAATAGAACTTAAGAGTACATGTTTTAGAAACCTCAGTTTAACGGCTGGGGTTTTCTTTTGCCTATTCCCTTTTTAGGTTATAATATATATTATGTTAAATAGTGTTTTAATAGAATAGATGATCTACCCTGTTGTGCGCTTGGAGCCACGTTTCATAGTATCCTTAGTTTTACTGTAATTATCTTTTGAACGGGCCATTTGGTCTTCGTACCGCGGATCTGGAATAATAGCAATCTTATACAAGGCCGAAGCCTCGATACTGTAAAAGCCAAATTCTTCAACAACACGACCTTGGACTTTGTACAGCCCTTTACCGCGAAATGGAAACTGAGCAGCAATGTTTGGAAAATGTACGCTATCCAGGAAATCCCCGTTCTGATCTACGAATGTGGCAAAATTCATACGGTCCCCTTTTTGCGTCTTCGTATCCTTTACCGTAACCAGATAGCCATAAGCAATGACGAAATGTCCTAGCTTTTCAGGTAGTTCTGCAGCTGTAGTTCCTTGATCTAATGGCTCATCAGCGAGTAAAAATGGATCTGCTAATGGAAACCCTAATAATTCTATTTCATCAAAAGCCCGTTCTAAGGCAGATTGCTCCAGCAGTGGCACCTTATAGTCGTGCGAACTGACCGTTCCCTTAAACAAACTGGGCATTGTAGCAGGTACAGCCGAAGGTTTGTGTCCCTTTAACATGTGGTGCGCTTCCCATAATAACGTTTGTTTAGCAATACCTGTAAACCTAAATGCACCTATTCTAATGAGCAGTGTTAATTGTTCAATACCAATATGCACACGGTCTATGAAGTCTGTGAGGCTACTAAAGGGGCCTCCCTCCTGTCTTTCTCTTCCGATCGTCACTCCTATGGTCTCGTCTAAGCCGTTAAGTAAAATAAAGCCTAGATAGATTGTCGTTCCATGAATGACTGTGGGGTAATCGCCCTGCTGTACACAAGGAGCTTCCACTATTCCGCCAAGCTTTCTGGCCTCATGAACATAAAACTCCGTACTGTAAAAACCACCGAAGTTATTGATGACAGCCACCATGTACTCTAAAGGATAATGCGCCTTCAAATAGAGACTTTGATAACTCTCAACGGCATAAGAAGCGCTATGTCCCTTGGCAAAAGCGTAGCCCGCAAAACTTTCTATTTGACGCCAAATATCTTGTGCCAATTCTAAACTATACCCTCGCGCTTTACAGTTCTCAAAGTATTGATTTTCAACACGTTTAAACTCCTCTCTTGAACGAAATTTTCCAGACATTCCGCGGCGCAATACATCGGCTTCACCCAAGGACAAACCTGCGAAATAATGAGCCACTTTAATCACATCTTCTTGATACACCATTACCCCGAACGTATCTGGCATAATATCAAGCAATACTGGGTGCGCATCTTGACGTCGTTCTGGATCTGTAAAGCGCAATATGTATTCGCGCATCATCCCGCTGTTACTAACACCTGGCCGGATAATAGAGCTAGCGGCAACCAAACCAAGGTACGTATCCACCTTTAGTTTCTTAAGCAACATACGCATCGCAGGCGATTCGACATAAAAGCAGCCCATGGCCCTGCCGTTGCGCAAAATCGATTTGATTTTTTCATCCTGCTTAAAGGCTTGCAGGTTTCGAATGTCTAAGAGTATGTCCTCTGGTTTATTCTTACGGACAATGTGCAACGCATCTTGAATCTTTGAGAGCCCGCGTTGACTAAGGATGTCAAATTTATGAAGTCCAATATCTTCTGCTACAACCATATCAAATTGCGTTGTTGCAAAGCCTTTAGGCGGTAAAAAAGTCCCAGTATGGTAATGGATACTCTTTTCAGCAATCAAAATCCCTCCAGCGTGAATGCTTAAATGGCTTGGAAACCCTTGAATATAAGTGCTATAGCGCAATACTAGATGGCCCAATTGGTCCAATTCGTTACTGCTAAACTTCCCCCTAGTCAATTTATCAATCTCATGTTTAGGCAGACCAAACACCTTCCCTAGTTCGCGGACCACCGCACGGTATTGAAACGTATTGTACGTTGCCAACAACGCCGTGTGCGGGAAGCGTTTAAAGATGTATTGGGTAATGTCGTCTCGATCACGCCAGGAAAAATCAAGATCAAAATCTGGAGGAGATGTCCGGTACAGGTTAATGAAGCGCTCAAAATACAAGTCCAACTCAATGGGGTCTACATCTGTGATTTTCAACAAATAAGCAACAATGCTATTTGCTCCACTCCCACGCCCAACATAGAAATAGCCGCGTTTTTGGGCATAATTGACAATGTCCCAGTTGATCAAGAAGTAGGATACAAAATTCTTCTTTGCAATGAGTTCCAACTCCTTCTCAATACGCTCCTTTACTTTGAAGTCTACCGTTGGATAACGATAAGGTATACCGTCGTAAGCCAATTTTTTGAGCAGTCGTAAATCCTTCTGTTTTGAACCGGTATAGGTCTGTAAGTTCAGTGAGGCTTCATCGGGCAATAGAACCTTACAATCTTCTAATACCTGCTGCGCCTGACGTAGCAAATACGGCACTTCAACATAAGCGCTCAGCAGTTCATCGTTAGCTAAGTAGCAGTCTTCTTCTTTCGCTTGTTTATCCTTTGAAAGTTTACTCAGCAAGGTATTTTCGTCTATAGCACGCAATAGGCGGTGAGCATTGTGGTCCCGTTTTCCCCTGAAAGTTGCCGTAGGCATTGCAATGAGTTTGTGCTGACGGTGAACATGCGGCGAAAGATGTAAGAAGCGTAACTGATCTGCCCCTACTCCTATAAGTTCGTTAGGTGCCAACAGTGCATCGGGTGGAAGAGCTTCTAAAGGATAAATGATCCAAGCATCTTTAAGTGCTGCGACCGGAGCGCGCGATGAAAAGCGCTGCTTTCGATGAAGGTGTTCTGATAGGTGATCATTGATTTGGCGGAAGCCTTCCCAATTTTTCGCTAGTGCTACATAGCAGGGCACTATTCCATTTCTAAAATCTACCCCAATGACCGGACGCTTTCTAGCGTGATTGCGCAAAAGGTAAAGGACCGTCATGCATGCCGAAGTGTTATTAATATCGGTGATGGCCATCGCATTCCATGGCTGGCTTTCAAAGAAAGCCAGCCACTCTTTGGGCGAAAGTACCCCGTAACGCAAGCTGTAATAACTGTGCGAGTTCACTAACATCTCTTCTGCATTTTATCTAGAAACCTAAATCCAACTTGCGTTGACGTGCCTGAGTCATGCCCATTCCTTGTAGGCCAAGGTGAGTATGAATTTCATAGTCGTATTCCGTAACTAAACGTTGGCCTACAGGCTTGAGTAGTTCCGGCCCATTGCTTCTGGGATTCTTTATTGCAGCTGATATAGGATAGGCATTGAGCTCCTCTGCAGGGTATGGATAAAGTAAGTCGGTTACTTCTGCTAACGGCGTCGTAGGATCTAGCCAAATGGATTCATCTTCTTCATTGAGAATTACAGGTGATCGGTGGTGATCGATAGCAGCTGTGATTTTATTGCTCACCGTTGTAATAATCGCAAAACTATCGACCATCTCGCCGGTATCTGGATTGACCCAGGTATCGTACAATCCCGCGAAAGCGAAAGGAGCTCCGTCTCTTTTGTAAATGACGTAAGGCTTTGACAAACGTTCCTTTTGTGGTCCTTCTATAAATCCATCTGCCAGCACTAGACAGCGTTTAGAGCGAATGCTCTGACGGAAGGCTGGCTTTACCGTAATGCCCTTTGCGCCACGATAGGTAGGATTGTTTTCTTTGTTGTGATCCCCTTCTGAACGAGCGTTAAAGAGGTAAAAGGATTTCTTTGCCCAATACGGGGTGAATCCAAACTGATAATGCTTTATACGGTCGGAATGCTCCTGTGTAATCACAGGTGCCAATGTTCCTATACCAATATTAGTATTTGGTGTAAAGAGCTCTGGACGCTCTATAAGCGCACTAAAACGCTTCTCTATTGCCTTTACTTTGCTAATAGCTACATATCTACCACACATACTTCTCTGTTTATCTACGTTTACTGATGTCTGTTTGCTAAAAGTGGTGGTGGCTCACCGTTAAATGGATTTGTCCTTCCTATGGTTTTAGCGCCTAGAGAAACGGCGCGCAATACTGAACGGTCGCCAAAGCGTTGTCGTATATGGTCCATGGCACTATAGAGTTTACTGAGTTCCTCGCTCTCTTCAAACAAATTCATCTGGTACCCACCGCCAACTAAATGGGAGAAACGAACACCCACCAAACGAACGAGTAATCTACGTTCAAAGAGTTTTTGAAAAAGCTCCTTGACTTTAGGAATGAGAAGGTGATCTGCCGCTGTATATGGTATACGCGCCTGAAGCGTATGGGTATTAAAGTCTGAATACCTGATTTTAACAGTAATACAAGAAGTAAGCTTATCCCCACGACGCAGCTGATAAGCAAGGTTCTCTGTCATAGCGACAATAATTCCTTCAAGTTTAACCACATCTATGGTATCCTTAGCAAAAGTGCGTTCTGTTGAAATACTCTTTCGCTCTTGGTAAGGAACAACAGGGCTTTGATCAACACCCTGAGCCTTATGCCAAATCACAGCACCGTGCTTGCCCATGACACTCTGCATCATTTCCAATGGCATTTCTTGTAGCGTATGAATACGTCGCACCCCTAGATTTCGCAAGGTCTGGTAGGTCTTCTCTCCCACCATGGGAATCTTGCGAACCGATAAAGGTGCTAGAAACGGACGCTCCAGCCCTTTTTGAACGAAAATCTTGTTATTAGGCTTAGCTTCCCCTGTGGCGACCTTGCTAACAGTCTTGTTTAAGGACAAGCCAAAACTAATAGGCAATCCTGTTTCACTAATGACACGGTCCCTTAGTTCACTGGAAAATTTGAAGTTTCCAAAAAAACGATCCATACCGGTAAGGTCCACATAAAACTCATCTACCGACGTCTTCTCATAGACAGGTACCTCCTCTTTAATAACATCCGTAACTAAGTTTGAGTATTTACTGTAGTTCGCTGAATTCCCCCGAATGATAATGGCCTCAGGGCAGAGAGAACGAGCCATGCGCATAGGCATGGCCGAATGCACGCCGAACTTCCTTGTCTCATAACTACAAGCTGCAACTACTCCACGATCGCCGGTACCGCCAATGAGAATAGGCTTACCGTTTAATCGACTATCCATCAAACGTTCAACAGAGACGAAGAACGTATCAAGGTCCATATGTAGGATAGAGCGGTCCATGAATTAAAATGTAGTTAGTTAAGTAAGGACACACCACCGGCACTTCGAACGGCTCTAAGACCGCTCAAAAACACACTAGGCTAAACTCCTTTTACGTGTTAATTAGTTGTCTTTCAGGTGATTCATCTCTTTTTTGAGATCGGCCATCATGTGCATGATCTGAGACATTTCCTGACCTGTACCTGCTGCAGGGAGTTCAAAGCTGGTATAACCAACCGCTTTCCAAACCTCTACCAGCCTATCGACAGGTACAGTATAAGGAGCAAACTGTGGATTATCCGATTTTAGCATTAATTCACCGATATGGAGGTTATTAATGACGCGCTTGTACACGACACCTTCGTCTTTTGTGATCAAAACATGACACTCGTCATTGCGAATAGACTTCCAATCTTGAATATATTCTGTGATAACATAAGCCCCAGGTTTGATCGGAAGCATGCTCTCTCCTCTGATCTGAAATACTCTGTAGGTGCGGTCCTGAGGCAATTCTGGAAAGGGCATGGAAAAACGAGGTAGCGCACCAATATAATCGGCATCGCCATAACCACTGAGGTATCCTGCCGAAGCCTTCACAGGAACCAGTGTTCCTAATTCTCTCTCGTCTGTACCATCGACTACAACGGGTAAAATACGCAACTGGGCACCGCTAATGTCCGCTTTGGGAATACTGCTCGAACCCGAAAGGTCCTTATTTACAAAATCATCTAAGCGCACCTGAAAATAAGCGGCTAAGTGCTGCAACGTATGTAGACGAGGTTCTGCCCTACCTTCTTCATACGCACCTATCATGGCGCGTTTTACACCAATTTTAGTAGCCAATTGCTCTTGTGTGAGCGCTTCTTTCTTGCGAAGGAACTTAAGGTTATTTTTCACGTAATTCATAAGGCTGTATCTTTAGTACATCAAGGAAAGCAATTAGGCATTCCTTATTGAATATGCTAATTTAGTTAGAATTCTAATATTTTCATCATTACTGCTGCTAATTTTTTTTGCACGTGGATTTAGAGTACGCCTTAAATGAAATAGATAGCGCTAAAGAATGGCATTACGCGCCTCTAGTAGCAGAAGGATTAGAAAATCCCATAGCACTTAATGCTATTATCGAACGGGCCTTTAACGGCACTAAGAAAGAGCGGATGCGCGGCTGTTGGATCCTACACCATATCAGCGACATCAGGCCTGAACTGTTTTACAAGAAGGAGCGTGAAATGATAGCCCAATTGGACCAAATGAAAACCGATGCAGAAGCACGTTTCATCCTGCGTTATTACTCAAAATACCAACTGCCTCGGCACGACGAGCGAGAAGGCCGATTGCTCGATTTTAGTTTTAATACCATCATCAACCCGAACCAAGCTGCAGCGCCCAGGGTATATGCTATGAGTATTGTACATCGTATGGTGAAAAAGTACCCAGAACTGGCACCAGAATTGGCTCAAAGCATAGAGATAGCATGTGAACACGGAACACCCGGCATGAAAAATCGAGGCGGTAAAATTCTAAAGGATTTAATGAAAAAAGGCTTACTCTAACGGATAGCCAGCCATCGCATTTCCGGCCAAAAAACCACCCGTCCAAGCCGCTTGAAAATTGAAACCTCCCGTGATTCCATCTATATTTAAGATTTCACCCGCGAAATAAAGGTTGGTACATACTCGCGAACTAAATGACTTAAAGTCAACATCGCGAAGGTCTACCCCACCCGCCGTTACAAATTCGTCCTTGAATGTACTCTTGCCTGAAATTTGGAATACCGCACTACATAGCTCAGAAGCCAAATGCTTTAGGTCTTTTCCTGAAAGATCGCCCCAGGTCGCTGTATTTTTAATTCCAGCCCCTGCTATCATTGACTTCCAAAGGCGAAGAGGAATACCATAATGTGCATGGTTCCCAATTCTTTTTTTACCACTATGCTTCTTTTCATCATTGAAATCTGCAAGCACCTCATCTTCATCACGACCGATCCAATTAATCAAAATAGGAAAACGATAAAAACGATCGTTTAACTCTCTTGCTCCCCAGGCGCTAAGACGTAAGATGGCTGGCCCAGAAAAACCCCAATGCGTAATAAGCAAAGGACCCGAAGCCTCGAGGTCCGAAGCCGCAACTTGAACAGTTGCATTTGGAACACTAATACCGCTCAACCCTTTGATACGCTCATCTTTACTATTGAAAGTGAACAATGAAGGGACAGGCGGAACTATTTTATGACCCAATTTTTTGAGATTATCCCAAACCGCTTTTGAAGAACCTGCCCCAATCATTAATTGGTTCGCAATGTAGGTCTGCCCATGCGATGTGGTTACTTCCCAGCGCTCATCTTCCAGTTGAGTAAACGACTTCACACCAGCGCTTGTATGCACCTTGATTCCCGTGCTAGAAGCTATTTCCTTTAAGCAATCAGCTATAGTCGCAGAAGAATCTGTTACTGGAAAAACTCGATTATCAGGTTCGATTTTTAATTCTACCCCACGATCAGCGAACCACTCCATGGTATCCCCAGGTTGGAATTTATGAAACGGACCGAGCAATTCTTTCTCACCCCTTGGATAATGCGTAACCAACTCTCGCGGATCAAAACAAGCGTTCGTCACATTGCAACGACCGCCTCCAGAAATCAACACTTTTCCTAAAACGTCTTTTCCTTTTTCAAGTATAACAATGTGGGCTTCAGGTTGTGCCTCCGCACAAGCTATTGCCGCGAAATAACCCGCAGCGCCTCCTCCAATAATAACTATACGTTCTGACACCTTTCAAAATTACGATAAAGTGACGCACAAAATCACTGTTTAAAAAATAACATTTATCTACATTTGCAAACAAAATCAGCATAAGATGAACTTGAGAGAAGCCCTTGAAGAATGCCTTCGCCGCCGTCCATTTATCGAAGAAGCATTGAGCGAAGACCTGATCAATCTCAGCTCCCTGGCCCGATTGATAAGAGCAGACATCGAGCACCTAACGGGTAAAGAGATTAAAGAAAGTGCCGTGGTCATGGCCATTCGAAGAAGAGAGCCGCGTCTCCAACTGAAAATGCAGCACAAACTGCAACAATTTATTGGCAGCTTAGGCGATATTATCGTTCGCTCCAATCTGGTAGCGTACACCTTCAAGAAAACACCGTTGTTGCCCTCTAAACAGGCTCAATTCATTACCTACATCGCAGAGCTGCCCAATGGTTTCCACAGCTTCACCGGTGGTATGGAAGAGACTACCGTGGTCGTCAGTGAAGATTATATCCCTGCTCTTGAAAAGGCTATGAAAGGAGAAAAACGACTAGATAAAACTAGAAATCTAAGTTCGATCACATTGCGTTTACCAAATAGCAGCTCAGACGTTATAGGACTATATTACTTTTTCTTTAAGCATATTGCCTCTGCAGGAGTTCCCATTAAAGAAATCATCTCAACCACCAATGAAGCCACTTTCATCGTACACAGCAATGATGTTAATGCCGCATTCGCTACGATTAACACCATAAAAAAGCCATTGTAGAAAACCTATAGTTATTCACAAAATTTGGGAATGACCTGCGAGCGTGCCAGATTAATAGGACTAATCTTAAAAACCATTGTTATGGAAAATCATGTTCAATTAATCGGGAATCTAGGAATGGCTCCAGAATCCAAACAAATCAACAACACGCTCCGCACCTCTTTCAGCCTGGCGACAAACACTGTTTACAAGGATGCCGAAGGCACAAAGAAAACCATGACCGATTGGCACAATGTAGTAGCCTGGGGCAAGCTTGCGCAAACCATGAATGAATACCTAAAAAAGGGTGATAAAGTCGGCATCGCTGGTAGATTGGTAACGCGCAGTTACGAAGACACAGAAGGTCAAAAAAAGTACTTTACCGAGGTTGTCGCCAAAGATTTGCTTTTACTTAGTAAAAAGCCTTCCGACGCTTAAGTATTTTTAGCTCCCCGACTTCTTAAGTTGGGGAGTTTAGCCTACGATCAATCCGTCCTCGAAGACCATAGACCCCAGCACGGCAGTAATTGGTTGCCCAATAATTAAAGGCGCAGATAACGCCATTGCTGCTCCGTTGGTCTCTTTCATGCGCGGTCGCGAAGCTAAATCACCTATTTCATCGACCATATAATACATGCCTTGCGCATGGCCGTTCACGTAATACACGCGCTTTAAGGCAATGTCAATGCGCATTCTCGCATAGAGAACCCCTGTAAAGACCCATTCCAATAATCCTTCCTTATTTTGGGGCAATTGGTCGTAAACTGTTGAAGGCTCTTCGGTCGCTAGCAATAAAGCTACCATAACATTAAGCCCAAATATCCGTGCTTTTTTACGTTCAAAATCATCCACACTTACGCCGCTTTCAAAAAGCACATTTGGAATGCCTTGCGCCATTAAGTAGTCGCCAATTGCCGTTGGGTAAAATTCATCGCTGTAGCGACCTATTCCGTTTAACGGGACGTTTAATGAAGACAGTGCGTTTCCAAGACGATTCATGAGTGTCCGACGCAAAGGAGTAATAGATCGTGTCTCCTCTGACGACGGAATTAAAAACGATGTGTAGGCAGGCTCATTATTTACATGAAAAATAGATCGCTGGTCGTGCAGATTAAAGCACAATTCGGGCGCTTTCATCTTGATCCAACCGATCAGCTTAGCACTCTCTATAGTCTGAAACGCCCTAAAATCCCGATTCAAATCTATAGAAAGTCCATTTCGACGCGTGAAACGAACATACGCATCCGGATTTATCACCGGAATTATATGAATAGCGAAATCATTTAAGTCAATTTTATTACGTGTGTATAGATCAATAAGCGAAAGCAACATGTATACACCCGTCGTTTCATTACCGTGCATTCCTGCCCAGACACAGATCGAACGCGATCCAGCACCCAAAGTGGTGTGCAAAATGGGGCGTTCCTCTGATGAATAACCAATAATTTCCCAATTGACCGCCGACAACAATTCGTTGTAAGGCATATACCACTGGTTATCAGACAAATATTTAGAATCGGAGGCTTGGAACATTGCCGTAATTTTAAAGAGTGAAGTTAACGTACAAACACGAATCGTGCATCTTTAAATCCTCAATATGAAAAATATCACATTCGCTTGCCTTGCTCTTTTAATGCTAAATTCAGCGTGCACCACCGAAGAACATGAATTGACCATTGGATTTGGTAGTTGTAATGAACCCGAACAAACGCAGCATTTGCTGCCTACCCTCAACCAAGCGCTTGATAGTTTAGATCATTTCATCTGGCTTGGGGATAACATTTATCTAGAAAACGGGCAATGGAACAGCTACGACAGTACTATGGCGAGATATGAGTCAGTTTTTGGACAACCTATCTTTCAAGAAATACTGAGCAAGAGTGATCATTTAGCCATCTGGGATGACCACGATGCAGGTCCTAATGATTGTGATGGCTCAACCTACAGCGGGTTTCCGGTGACCATGAAAGCTTTTAAAGAGTTTTGGAAACCCGATTATGCGCAACCCAATAAAAGCAGCTATTACGGGCGTACAATTGCAGCTGATGGAAGCGTTGATATTTTCTTACTGGATAACCGCAGCTTTCGCACTAATCGGGATTCAGCGAATGCCACCGTTTTCGGCATAGAACAATTGAACTGGTTTCACGATGCCTTAGTGCATTCGACGGCTAATGTCCACATTATCTGCATGGGCGGACAACTTTTAAATACCGCCCAAGTTTTCGAAAACATGAGCAATTATCCAAAGGAACGCGAATTACTAGTTCAATGGCTCTCGGAGGCGCCAGGAACACCTATCGTATTAACTGGAGATCGCCACAGCGGAGAGATTAATAAAATGGTCGTTAACGGGAAAGCCATAGTTGAAGTCTGTGCTTCACCGCTCACTGCAAATGCGCATCCGCATCATGAAGAAAATAACAGAACACGACTGCATGAAAATACCACGGGTACCCAACATTTCGGGGTGTTACAATTGAAACTATCAGGTGCAAAAGGTGCTGCATACCACGTCGGGTTGTATGATGCAAATGGAACGGCTCTATTTACGCATCGTGAAACACCAATATATTAAATATTAATAAACTCTATTTCAACATTTTAGGCACTTTCAATTAAACCATGAGTTGCAACCGGAAATACGCTAGATAGTTGGCTGAATTTTTTAATAATTACAACTGTAACACCTTGTTTAAACTGTTTCGTTTGTATTACATTTGTAACTATGGAGGAATTAGTACAACGAATAAAAGCCTACATGGAACTTGAGGGACACTCCCCTTCTAGTCTGGCGAATGCATTAGGAATTAACCGTCCTACGCTCGTGCACATATTAAACGGTAGAAACAAACCAAACCTTCAACTCATTCAAAAACTCTGCGAATTCGACGTTGAATTAGATATACGTTACATTCTATCAGGGCACCGATCCAAAAAACTGGACCGCAATCCTACGCCGATCGTTCAGAGTATTCCCGCAGACGTTACCACAACCGCACCTACCCCTCCAAAAGCGATAAATCAAAAATTGTTGGTATTAAATCCTAACGGTATGTGGGAAACCTATACCAAAGAAGCATAAGTCAACGTATATTTGCGAAGAATTCACAGAGATATGACAGCAAATAATAAGGTTTTAATTGGACTCGTAATTGCAGCGTTTGTTTCACGCATTGCACCTCACTACCCTAATTTCACTGCAATGGGTGCCTTAGCCTTTGTGGGCGCAAGTCAAAGTAGAAGCCTTTTCAAGACCATTGCACTTTCATTTGCAGTGTTGATGGCAAGTGACCTATTGATCAATAATCT